>CAYVHK010000122.1:0-14038 GCA_964451145.1 uncultured bacterium
CAATGCGATTAGGCCGGGAAACTTCTAAGTTTATTGCTTGTAACAAAAAACAGCCTTTTTTAGCTTATCTTTCCTTCTATTCTGTACATGGTCCAATACAGACCAGTCAAGTTCGTTGGGAGAAATTTCGGCAAAAGGCCATGGATCAAGGACTCTCAGATAGACGTTTCGTTTTTGACCGAAATCTACCGGTTCGTCAAGTACAAGATTGCCCCATCTACGCCGGAATGATTGAGACTATGGATGAAGCTATCGGTCTGGTTTTAGACACACTTCAAAAAGAAGGATTGACAGATAACACCATCGTCTGTTTCACTTCCGATAATGGCGGTGTTTCTTCCGGTGATGCTTTTGCTTCCTCTATGCTACCATTAAGGGGTGGAAAAGGTACTCAGTGGGAAGGGGGACTGAGAGTGCCATATTATATTCAATGGCCAGGCATAGTAGAGGCTGATTCGAGTTGTGATGTGCCAGTATCAGGCATCGATTTTTATCCTACTTTACTTGAATTAGCCGGTGTTTCTGTACCGTTGGAGCATATAGTCGATGGGGAAAGCTTAGTACCTATCTTGAAAGGTCACATTCCTCTTCAATTAGCCGAACGCGATCTTTTTTGGCATTATCCACATTATGGTAATCAGGGTGGGGAGCCATCTTCAGTAATCCGGAACGGAGATTGGAAATTAATCCACTACTATGAGGATGAACGAGACGAACTGTACGATATTTCTATTGATCAAGGTGAGCAAAACGACGTAGCCAGTTTACATCCTCATACAATTTCTAGACTACGTCGACGGCTAAACGAATGGCTAATACAAACTGGGGCTAAACTGCCAGTACCTGATCCCGAATATAGTGCAGATAAAGAACATGCCCGTCTATATCAGCTCGAACACCAATTTATGCTTCAGTTAGAATCCCAACATGCTCAGTACCTTGACGCAGATTGGCAACCTAACGCCGATTGGTGGGGTAGTCAAATAACAATCGATTAACCATCAATCTAAAGGTATGGCTTAATGTAGGCATGTATTCAATTGGTCGGAATGGGAAACCATAATCCTGCGGTCTTTTCCGCTAAGTACTTACTGTATTTTTCGTTTAGGCCAATGACGTCTACTACTACTGAATTATTCAAGCAGTGACGTAAAACAGCTGGTAAATCTTGGGTTTCAGCTCGGTTATGATCTTGGATTGGTTCGTCTGTTATCAAAATGAAACGTTTGTTAACTTGAGATCTGAATTTCACTTGGTTAATTGACTTAATAATAGCATGATAAGGACGCTCTAAACCACCACAGTCAATATTTCGTAATAAGCGTTCAAACCGATGATAGTCTGTTGTCTGTCCAAAAATCAAGGCTTGATACTTGAATGTGACGACACCGATGGTGAAATCAATAGTTTCGTCCTCAAAAACAGACACCATTGATTTCAAATGCTGGCTAACGGCAACGATGTTGTCTTTCATACTACCACTTGCATCCAATAGAAGCACGATGTCGGTGGGTTGCTTGGATCGCTGATCCACTACACTTTGGGCAATTTTTACCATAGCTTTCCCGATTTGTTCCGATTTACTTAGTTTAATCTCGGTATCGTCATTCTGCTCGGATGGACTATTGACCAGTGGTTGAGCAAAGCCGCGTGCCATTTTTGGATGTTGGATGTCAACCGGTCTTCTTGAAAGGCGTTTGGGATTTGGCCGATTTGGGTTCAATTGGTTAGCCGAAAGATCATCACCTAAGATTGACTCTGCCGAATTGTTAAGAATAGTCTCAGTTTTCAGTTGTAGTAAAGGCAGGGTGGGATGAACATGTGTTTTTTCTGCTTGATGTTTTTTTACGACAGGCAACTTTTTAACTTTAGTCCTTGATGATAAGGATAACCGATTTTTGGCTTGTTTTTGGTGTTGTCGAGCTATTGGCAGCTGGGCATGATGTTGGGGGCGAGCAACATGGAAACGAGGATGATAAATATCAACTTCAATTCGATTTAGTAAATCTTGCTGGCGATTTTGCTGATATTTCAATGGTCTAGAAACAACTATCAAACAAATAAAAACGAGATGTAAAAACAACGATAACAAAAAAGCCCAGCCGGTTTTTTGTTGCCGACGAAGTTGTATCCGCCTAGTTGGCCAATGTGTGTTATGTAGCTGGTTGTTATCCAAGTCCGAAACGGGCAAAATAAGAATTTATCCTCGAGTACCGCTCATTTCTTGCAGTAAGTCTTCTAACTCTTGGATAGTTGCATTGTCGTCACGTTCTGTAGAATTAATCGCTAACTCATCATCAGCCAAACCATTTTCTACGGATTTTAAGTCGGATCGGTACTCAATCAAATTAGCGAGGTAATGCTCACGAGTTATATTTTCCGCTTGTCCTTGTTCTTCTCTCAAGCACTCAGCACAAAATTTTCCTATCTGCTGAATTCCATAATCAACAATCTGTAAGGCTTCAAAATATGTGCTTTCTTTTAATGCAAGTTCAGCTCTAGCAATACTATTCATCATTAAAATATAGCCTTTGTACTGGTAGGTTTGCCAGGAGATAGTTTCATCGGCATATCGGCGGGAAAAGTCTAAAACTTGCAAATTAGTATTGGTATCTCGCTGAACGTCTTCCCAACGTTTAATGCTAGAAAATAGTAAATAACGAATATATCGATCGTAGGATTCATCCATCAGTTGTCTCCATTCCTGATTAGTTAAAGAAAATCCTTGATCAGTTTTATAGGCTTGCTTATATTTTTCTAACCGTTGGCAGAAGTAGTCAAAATATGAATCACAATTTTGTGGTCGTTTGCCATCGGGTCGACCATCAGTATATATACGTGAGACAGTGAAAGTATTTTGTTGAATTATCACTACTTCGCGCCCATCATCTAGAGACATAGTTTGCACAGAAAGACGATTGTTAGGTGCATCTAGATCAACATCGGCATTGCGTCTCAACAAAGATCGACGAGCAGTAACATAATCAAATACTAAATCAAGACTACGGACAATTTGACTGTTTTGTTCAATTAGTTCGGTTGACATAGATGGCTATTTCCTATCGAGCATATTCTTGCAACGGCATTACGCCAATATTCCGACTGCGCAGTGCTGAAATAGAATTAACTGCGGCAGAAGCCCCTGGGATAGTAGTAAAAATTGGAATATCATAATCGATTGCCATTTGGCGGATTAGTTGTTCATTAGGTCGATGAGTGTAGCCGGTCGGAGTATTAATAATCATATCAATCTCACTATTTTTGATAAAATCGTAAATGGTTGGCCGTCCTTTCCCAATACTATATACTAGTTCAGATGAAAGGCCACTTCGTCTCAGCACTTTGGCGGTTCCATGCGTGGCCACCAATTTGAAACCCATTTCGTGTAATTTTCGAGCGACAAATAAAATTGAACGCTTGTCTCGGTTCCGAACACTAATAAAAACTTGACCTGACAAAGGTAAAATAACGCCGCTGGCTTTTTGTGCTTTTGCGAATGCCGCATCCAGACTATGATCAATACCCATCACTTCACCGGTCGATTTCATTTCTGGGCCTAATTGGGAATTGGCACCTGGAAACCTATTGAATGGAAAAACAGGGGCTTTGACACTAAAGTATTCTGGCTCTATCTCAGCTGTGAAACCTAGTTGAGATAAATTTTTACCAGCCATTATGCGTGCAGCCAATTTCGCCAAGGGTACACCAATCGATTTACTGACAAAAGGTATTGTTCGAGAAGCACGAGGATTAACCTCCAAGACATAGATTTCTTCATTCTTTATAGCGAACTGAACATTCATTAAACCAAGGACATTTAGGTTCTTAGCCAATTTATAACTGATCTGTTTTAATCGCTCGATCTGATCTTCTGCTAAAGTATATGGTGGTAAAACACAATCGCTATCACCAGAGTGGATACCTGCTTCTTCAATATGCTCCATCACCCCCCCAACCAATGTTAATTCACCATCAGAAATAGCGTCTACATCAACCTCTATAGCATCCTCTAAATATTTATCAATCAAAATTGGTTTGATCGTTTGGTCCAATTGATCAGCACTATCATAGGAAGCTTGAACGGCAAACCTCATGTAATCATCTAGCGACTCTTGATCATAAACAATCTGCATGGCACGTCCACCCAAGACGAATGAAGGACGTACCAAAACTGGATAGCCTATTCGTTCGGCAATTGGTCGAGCTGAATCGACAGAAGTCGCAGCGTCACTTGGTGGTTGCGGTACACCAACCTGATCTAACACTGATTTGAATAACTCACGATCTTCAGCACGTTCAATATCACTGGGGTCTGTGCCTATAATAGGGACACCAGCCTGTTTGAGTCTCATAGCCAAATTAAGAGGGGTTTGACCGCCGAACTGAACAATTGCTCCATCGATCTGTTCTCGATCTACAATATTCATAACGTCTTCAAAAGTCAGTGGTTCAAAATAAAGTCGATCGGAGGTGTCATAATCGGTACTAACAGTTTCAGGATTACTATTGACCATAATGGCTTCATAACCATCGGACTTGACGGCTGTTGCCGCATGAACACAGCAGTAATCGAACTCGATACCTTGACCGATTCGGTTGGGACCTCCACCTAAAATCATAATTTTCTTTTTATTACTGGGCCGAACTTCGTCCTCTAAACTGTATGTCGAATAATAATAGGGAGTTTCGGCCTCGAATTCAGCTGCGCAAGTATCAACGGTTTTAAAAGTAGCGACAATACCCAACTGTTGCCGAATCTGCCGAATTTTCCATTCTGTACTTTCCCACAATTCGGCAATTTGCGGGTCAGAAAAACCAAATTGCTTTGCTCGAAGCAATAGGGGATATAGTTTTTCAGTGATTTGAATTTGTCCAACACTGGACAAATCAGGTTGGTTTGATTTGAATTCAGTTTCAAAATCGACTAATTCCTTTATGTTATAGAGAAAAAATGGGTCAACCTTAGTATGATTGTAGATTTGTTCAATCGTCATTCCCCACTGAAAAGCATGTTTTATATAAAAAATTCGCTCCACATTAGGAATATTTAGTTTGCTAGTCAATTGGTCTGAATTTTTTAACAACGACGAATCATTCAAAAGATGATTATCTAGACCCGTCCAGCCATTTTCCAAAGATCGTAATCCTTTTTGAAGTGCGTCTTTGAAAGTACTACCAATCGACATAGCCTCACCTACTGATTTCATTCGGGTAGTCAATGTTTCATCAGTACCGGAAAACTTCTCAAATGCCCAACGAGGGATCTTTACTACTACATAATCGATGGTTGGTTCAAATGATGCAGGTGTTTTTCTTGTAATATCGTTGGGAATTTCATCTAGTGTGTAACCAACAGCCAGTTTGGCCGCAATTTTGGCGATAGGAAATCCAGTAGCTTTCGAAGCAAGAGCCGAACTACGAGAGACACGTGGGTTCATTTCGATGACCGTTTGCCGACCAGTGACTGGATCAACTGCAAATTGGATATTCGAACCCCCAGTATCAACACCAATTTCCCGAATAATCTGAATAGCCGAGTTTCGCATGGTCTGGTACTCTTTATCACTTAGAGTTTGTGCTGGTGCAACAGTGATGGAATCACCTGTATGAACACCCATGGCATCAAAATTCTCAATTGAACAGATAATGACCACATTGTCCGCTGTGTCTCGCATTACTTCCAATTCAAACTCTTTCCAACCAATAACAGATTCTTCCACCAAGACTTCGCTAACTGGACTAAGTGTGATACCTTGCTGGATCATATCGCGATATTCTTCAATATTATAGGCAATTCCGCCACCCGTTCCACCCAGAGTAAATGCGGGCCGAATAATAGCTGGAAAGCCAATTTCCTCCACGATAGTCATTGCGGATTCTGGGGAACGAGCAATACCACTTGTTGGTACTTCCAAACCAATACGAAGCATGGCTTCTTTAAATAATTCTCGATCTTCAGCCATCTTAATAGCTGGTATTTTAGCTCCAATTAATTCCACTTGAAACTGATCTAAAATCCCTTTTTCAGCTAATTCAACCGATACATTCAAACCAGTTTGGCCGCCCAAGGTTGGTAGCAAAGCTTGGGGCCGTTCTTTTTCGATGATTTTGGATATTGTATCTGCAAAAATTGGTTCCACGTAGGTTTGGTCAGCAATTTCCGGATCAGTCATGATGGTAGCCGGATTACTATTAACCAAAGTAATTTCGTACCCTTCTTCCCTAAGAGCTTTGCAGGCTTGGGTGCCTGAGTAGTCGAATTCGCAGGCTTGACCAATAATTATCGGTCCAGAACCAATAATTAAAATTTTCTGAATATCTGTTCTTTTCGGCATATTTTCCTAAATTACAAAAGAATTAAATCAACAATATCATCCTTAATGCTAGAAAGTAATTGTTCTGAATAGTGACTTTAGGTAATGGTTTTTTGCTATAGGTTTGCCTAAAATTAACAAAGTGCTCCTTTAGTAGTAGCCTCAACTCGATCGATAAATTTCTGAAATAGGTATCTTGCGTCGTGTGGTCCAGGTGATGCTTCTGGATGATACTGTACCGAAAATGCGTCATAGCCGGTAAATTCGACACCTTCAAGCGTTTGATCATTAAGGTTAATATGAGTGATCTCAGCCTTTTGTGGTAAGGTGTCAATATCAACGCAAAAGCCGTGATTCTGTGCAGTAATTTCCACTTGACCAGTGGATAATCTCCGAACTGGTTGGTTACCACCACGATGGCCAAATTTTAGTTTGAAAGTTTTTGCACCTACCGCCCGGCAAAGTAGCTGATGTCCTAAGCAGATACCAAAGATAGGTTTTTGGCCCAGCAATTGTTGAATAGTTTTTACCCCATAGTCAATAGGCTCTGGATCTCCCGGCCCATTGGACAGAAAAATACCATCCGGTTGTAAAGCTAAAATATCCTCAGCAGAGGTATTTGCAGGTACAATCGTAACTTGACACCCGTGAGTTATCAATTGACGCAAGATATTGTTTTTGATTCCAAAATCGACAGCGACTATCTTTTTAGGTGATTCTGTGTTGATTGATAAGCTATGAGTAGAATTAAGAACAGAGCTAGATTCTAGTTTTGGCTTATGTAATTTTTGACAAGTTACCCTTTGTACCAAATCTTTACCAGCCATACCACCAAACTCTCTGGCCTTTCTCACTAAGACTTGAACATTAAATTCTTGAGTTGAAATGATACCATCAATAACTCCATGTACACGCAAACGTTTGGTCAATGATCTGGTATCAATACCATGAATGCCAACAATACCATTTTGTTTAAGATAGTTGCCTAAACTACCTTCAGAACGCCAATTACTGTAGTAAGTACTATATTCCCGTACTACAAAACCAGCGGCTTTAGGATAACTCGATTCTTGATCGGAGAGATTCACACCATAATTACCGATTAATGGACAAGTCATTGTGATAATTTGGCCGCAATAGGAAGGATCAGTCACAATCTCCTGATAACCTGTCATGCTGGTATTAAAAACAACCTCACCTACTGATTCGCCAGTTGCACCAAAATGTTCACCCTCAAACATAGTACCGTCTGCTAAGGCCAGTACTGCTTTCATGTTTCATCCTCGGTTTTAGTGTTTATTACATTTGAATGAGAAAAGCAAACTTGATCACTTGCCCAAATTAATCTGCCCTGCCTAATGGTAGCGACTGGCCAACCGGTCAATTTCCAGTTAATAAAAGGTGTATTTTTTGATTTGGAAGCGAACATAGAAGGATCAACTATTTTTCTTAAATTTGGGTCGATCAACGTTACGTCGGCCACTGCCCCCACGGACAACGTGCCACAGTCCAATTTTAGAATTTGAGCTGGAATATGAGTCATTTTAGCGATAATCTGTGATAACGACAATTGTTGTTTAAGTTGCATCAAAGCCAAAGGTAGACTAGTTTCCAAACCGATGATACCGGCCGGTGCGCTCATCATTTCTTGTTTAAATGATCCCTTAGCCGAAGCTGGTTTTTTTTCAAAATCGGCATGTGGTGCATGGTCGGTCACAATAGCATCAATTGTACCGTCAGCTAATCCCTGTTTGACCGCGTCCACATCTTTTTGCGTACGGAGTGGTGGATGCATTTTAGCATTGCTACCGTGCTTTTCTACTTCGATTTCAGTAATACTAAAGTGATGGCTACAAGCTTCGGCTGTTATTGATATACCGCGCTGCTTAGCCCATCGAATTAGAGCAACACCACTTTCAGTACTAACGTGAGCAATATGGACATGTCCCCCAGTTTGCTCGGCCAAAAAGATATCACGAGCAATGATAATATCTTCTGAAGAATTGGGTTGGCCTGCCAGCCCTAAACGAGCAGAAACTTTACCTAAATTCATCACTGTATTAACCGTTAAATTATGATCTTCACAATGGTCAATGATGGGTATTTCATATTGAGCTGAAAAGTGAAAAACATCCCGCATAATTGCGGTATCCATAACTGTTTTACCATCGTCAGACAAAGCCACAGCTCCAGCCTCTTGCAGGGCATACCAATCGCTCCCGACTTGACCTTCCATATTTTTGGTAATAGTACCAATTGGGTGGACGTTTGCTGAACCAACAGATTGGGATTTATCTTTTACCCATCGAATAACTTCGGCACAATCACCCGTTGGGTTAGTATTTGCCATGCATGCTACTGTGGTAAATCCACCCTTCATGGCAGCTTTTGTACCAGTTTTAATAGTCTCTTTATGCTCAAATCCTGGTTCTCTCAAGTGAACATGTATGTCGACTAAGCCTGGAACAACTAGCAAACCACTAGCATCAAGAAGATTTGGATTAGAAATCGGAGGGGGGATTTTGGACCCGGATGCCATAGGTTGACCATCAACTATCCCATGAACCTGACCATCGACCAGCCATAAGTCTGCTACTCGGTCAATACCATTTTTGGGATCGATAATATGTCCCCCTTGAATATGATGAATAAAGGGGGAATCGGAAAATCGTAAGCTCATTCGTAAATTACAGCTCTGTCTTCTGTAGTGCCAGTATCTTCGGTCAACTCTACTTTCACGTTTTCTCTGCGTGACGTAGGAATATTTTTACCTACGTAGTCGGCCGCAATAGGTAATTCACGATGCCCTCGGTCAATTAAAACTGCTAACTGAATAGAAGAAGGTCGTCCATGGTCTATTACTGCTTCCATGGCAGCCCTCGCCGTTCGACCAGTGTACAATACATCGTCAACTAAAACTACTTGCTTGCCAGTAACATCAAATGGGATATCGGTTTGACTAGCTTTGATATTGGTATGATGCAAGTTGAGGTCGTCTCTATAGAGGAGAGTGTCGATCACACCAAATGGAATACTTAAGTCTTCAACGGACTCTAGAATAGTAGCAATACGACATGCCAAATGGTCTCCACCCCGTCGAACCCCGATTAAAACTAGTTTTTGAATTTCTTGATGGTCGCGCTCCAAAATTTCATGCGAAATCCGAGCTAAACAACGACGGATTTCCTCAGCCGACATAACCTGGGCTTTCTCTCTTAATTTTTCCATGAATACTTTTTAGGTTTTCGACGAATTACATCTCTGTTTTTGCAAAAGTGTCATAATTTCCTGTATAAGTGGGTCAAGATCGAAATCTTTTTGATTCCAAGGATTTTCCCAAAATAGATCCAATGACCGAAAACCTATCTTCTCGTAAGTCAAAACTTGAATCATCATTTCCAGTTTATCGGCAGCTCGAACAAGTTTAGCTTCCAAAGTTTCGCCTGTTTCAAATTCTTCCCACAAGTCTTGGTAACGCTGACCAAAATGACCTAATTCTGCTAACATTTCTCGACCGGCTTGCCGTTCGGCCATCTCTTTGGATTCTGAGCCGACATAATGCTTAGCCGTAAACGGGATATCACCAACACGAGCTTCGGCGATTTCGTGTAGAAGTGCGAGGCGCATCACCCGCTCAGTGTCTAAAGGAATCCCCTTTTCCACTAAAGCATCAGATAATACCATCGATAATAGAGACATCCTGTAACAATGATCAGCCACACTTTCAGCATTTTTGATGCCGTGAACTAGCCAACCCATACGAGGAAATAGCTTTAAAGATCCAACCTCTTCAATGAAATTCAGAATTGCGGCTGCTGTCATCTGCATAGTGTGCATCATTCCTCTCATTACAAGAAACTACTGATTAAACAGACAAAAAAAAACCTCCCGCAGGAGGATTCCATTTACAGAATAACAGAGAAACGAACTGAGAAAATCACGATGTACGTCTCCCTTTCCTAACCTCACTGGATCAGTTTAAAAGGGCTACGACCGACGACCAAATCGGTCTTACCTTGCTCCATAATTCTAGCACAAACTGATAAACGATTCAAGTTAGAAACTCAATCAAATCGATTCTGAAGACTAACAGAGATTAATTCCCCGTTCGATAGTAAGGCTGCTTGATAAACCTTCATCAAATGAAGAGAAAATTCTAGGGAACCTAGTTGAGCAGGTTGATTCGTCAAAATGCATCGACAAAAATAAAACATTTCTTGGTAGAAACCTTGAGTAAATAAAGCTTTATTTTCTAGAGTAGATAAACTGTTTTGAGGTTCCCAAACAATTGATCCGCTTTCCAACCCTTCAGGAACATAGTCCGTGGTATTAGCGTATTGAAAAGGGATACCCCGTTGTAAGGTAACCCGCAAACTATTTTCAATCGTAGCATGGAATCCATTACCAAAGAAACTATACCGTTCAATTGGTTGGCTATGTTGCCCTCCATCAGCTAAATGAAAATTACCTACCACCCCTGACTCAAAGTTTAATATACAAACACCACCCCCATTTTTACTTAGATGTGTACAGACCGATTTAACTTTTCCACCAACAGCTAACATGAGGGAGAGCGGATGACAACCATTTTGGAGCCAGTTGGTGTGAGTACCATTTTCTAAGATTTCCTTGCCATTCGGTGGAATACTCATCGGATACACCGCTAGTATGGATCGCAGGTCGCCAAAATTAGTTTCATTCAAAATCTCAATAATTTTTCGAGTGCTGGGCATAAAAACTTTTTTGAAACCAACAACCACAATTCGATCTTGTTGTCTTTCGATAATCTGTTCAACTTCGCAGGCCAACATGGCCGGTGGCTTTTCCATCCAAACATGCAATCCAGCATCCAGAGCCTGAATGGCAAGTTTTGGGTGCAAGTGAGGTGGTGTTACTAGAAACACTGCATCTAATACTTCTTTTACCAGCATTTCCTCAATTGTTTGATAACAGGAAGAAACACCATATTGGCTAGCTGTTAATCTGGCTCGATCTAAGTCGGAGTCGCAAAAAGCTTTTAATTCGATTGGTAGAAAGGTCATGGTAGGCAATACATTTCGGTAAGCATGCGAACCAACACCAACTAAACCTACTTTCAACTTAGTTTTGAAATCCCGTTGATAACTCATTTTAAAATTTCTTTTCAGCCTCAATTCGGTCGATTTAAAGACTATTTTGCCAACCAAATTGACAAAACGATTGAAGTACCGGCAACCTATTCACTAACGATAGAATTAGTTTAGTTTTCCTTGTTGACGCATTTTTTTTCCGTAGGATTCGAGTAAACATTGGTCAGCAGAAGATAAATGGTCAGATACTTTTAGCTCAGTGGCAATTTGCTGAAATCTGTTGATATTGCGCAAACCCATAACCGTCAAATGAACGGCCGGTTGACTCAATACGTAACGATAGAATTGAGCTGGAGGCGGTACGTTCAATGGACTGAACAATTTATCGTTACGGCTAGCATTCATAATCACAACACCAACATTAAATTTTTGTGTATAAGGAAAAATTTCCTGTTCCGGCTCTTTCATTGCACAGTTATACCAGCATAAAACAGTATCAAAACCACCCGTGGCTACTGCCAAACCAACTTGCATCCAATCATGTCCTGTAACACCGATAAAACGAATTAAGCCACGTTCTTTGGCTTTTAACATTTCACCATAAACCCCATTGAGTGAAAAGGCTTGTTCTCGTTCTGCGGATGTATTGAGGTGATGTAATTGGTAAATATCAATATAGTCAGTTTTTAAAAGTCGCAGAGAGGTTTCCAAATCTTGACGAGCTGCATGGGCTGTTCGTTTATCGGTTTTTGAAGCCAAAATGACTTGATCTCTCCGCTTCTGAAGAGCTTGGCCAACTACTTTTTCGTCTTCGCCATCTCGATAGTTACGAGCGGTATCCAAGTAGTTGACGCCACAATCTAGGGCTTGCCGATAACCATCTACTGTCTGGCAATAAGCACCACCAATTCCCAACCGAGTAACTTCAATTCCGGTCCTTCCTAAAACAGATCGAGGCATATTATTGGTCATTTATTCTCCGTTATATTGGTTTAGTCGGTTAAGTTATTGAAATAATCGCCAAAATGGTCATGACTAGAATGCTTTATATAATAAAGCAAATCACCCCATAAAACAAACAAGCATTTTTATCGTCTATAACTATAAGTTACCGCAAAGTACTAAAAGTATTACCAAATTTCACCGATGGTCCTTGTCTATGTTCAAATATACTAAAAGTGATTTTGTTCTATTATTTCTTGCTTTATTAGGTTTATTAATTTCACCAAATGCCAAGGCTGTTTCGTTTCCTTATGCTGAGGTAGGTTTAACTCAGCGAGAGGCCATTGTTCATCTGCTCAACCGATTTACTTTTGGTCCTCGTCCAAACCAAATTCCGCAAATAATGAATCTAGGGCTCGAAAAATGGTTTCAAAAACAACTAAAGCCACAGCAACCGTCAGCTATACTGCAGAATAAATTATCAAATATAGCCATTACCAATATGACAACTCGCCAAATTTTGAATTGCCACCCGAATGGTGGGCAACTAAGAACTCTGGCCGTTCGAGGAGGGGTGATACCCAAAGATCAATCCAAGCTAGATAAGGATAAAATCAAAAGTCAACTTCAGAAATTTTCCCAAGATGAAGGTTTCCGAACACAAAATCAGTTAATTAAAGAACTTAGAGAAAGAAAAATATTGAGAGCTATCTACTCTGATCAACAGTTGATTGAAGTTTTGGTTGATTTTTGGTTCAATCACTTTAATGTATCAGCTACACATGGTCAGGCTAGAGTATGGATCCCCTCTTACGAGGAAGAAGCTATCCGACCAAATGTGTTGGGAAATTTTAGAGGTATATTATCAGCAACAGCTAAGCATCCAGCCATGCTTTATTACTTAGATAATCATCAATCAAATGCCAAATTGGAAAATCAAGTTGTACAACAACGAAGGAGAAAAAAAACAAGATCGATAGTATCATTAGGTGATGCGAATATAATGATGGCAGCTAAACAAACTAAGCGAAAAAAAAAACAAGGTGTCAATGAAAACTATGCCCGTGAATTGTTAGAACTTCACACATTAGGAGTTGATGGGAATTACACACAAAATGATGTAATCGAAACGGCTAGGGCCTTGACTGGTTGGAAGGTTAACACCAAGTATAATCAAAAAAAACAGACCTCAAAAAAAACAATCGAGACCTACTTTGCCTTTATATCTAAAAACCATGATATTAAAGCAAAAATATTTTTGGGGCACCACTTAGCACCAAATCGAGGAATTGAGGACGGCGAACAAATTTTAGATATCATAGCTCAGCATCCTTCAACAGCTCGGCATATAGCCAGGAAACTAGCCATTCGTTTCGTAACAGAAAAACCGACTGATGCCTATGTTGAATGGCTAGCACAAGTATTTCTATCCTGTAATGGCGATCTAAGTCAGATGATGATAGCTATTGCTAATTCAACCGCTTTTTGGGCGGAAGCCAAACAATACAAACGGACAAAATCTCCTTTTCGTATGATTGTTAGTACATTACGTATTCTAGAGGGAGAAATTTTTTCAACGACACAGCTTTCTAAGCGTATTGGTCAGATGGGACAACTGCTATATGCATGCCAACCACCAACTGGTTATGCAGATACTCGCAATAACTGGATCAATGCTTCTGCAGTTCTACACCGGTCCAACTTTGGGCTCGA
>CAYVHK010000123.1:0-13906 GCA_964451145.1 uncultured bacterium
ATCCATCCAACACAAAATTAACTATCGCCTACCTTTGTCGAGCTTGGCCTATTACCTTGAAATCAACTATGAAAAACTGTTTTCGTCCAATATCCCTTATCTTAATTCGTCTCGATATTCCCGTCAATATCAACTAAAGACAAAAAAATTCCGAGTGGGTTTGGTTTGGGCAGGTAACCCCAAACACGTTAACGACCAGTTTCGATCGATACACCCAAAGCAGTTTTTAGCTTTTTCTGAATTGATCAACTGTCAGTTCTACAGTTTGCAAGTCGGAACTAAGGCTGATCAACTGAAGTCAATTGAGTTAGAGTTACCCATCATTGATTTGAGTCAATATCTGAACTGTTTCGCAGATACTGCTAGTGTCATCGAGCAACTTGATTTGGTGATTAGTGTTGATACCTCTGTTGCTCACTTGGCGGGTGCCATGGGTAAATCTGTTTGGATACTAGTTCCAGCTAAGCCGGATTGGCGGTGGCAACTGGAACGAAGCGACAGTCCTTGGTATCCAAGCCTGAGATTATTTCGGCAGAAAAAACTCGGTTTATGGTCTGGTGTCGTGGCCGATATGAAAGCACAACTTTTATTTCTTATTCAAACTCACCAAGCCCGACTTGATACTTGAACTGCTATGCGTTATTGGTCCGTTAGAATACTTTATGTTTTATCATCTATTTTTTGAAGCCTTGAAGGAGTATTTTTCACCCTTCAATGTTTTTCGATATATCAGTTTTCGTGCTATTTACGCTACTATCACAGCTTTGTTGTTATCGCTTTTCTTTGGACCAACAATGATCACTTACTTAAAGAAACTCAAAATTGGTCAATATATACGGGAAGATGGCCCTCAAACACATCTCAGCAAGGCAGGTACTCCTACAATGGGTGGGATCTTAATCATTGTTTCGGTTTTGTTATCTCTACTGATTTGGTCTCGCTTAGACCAACCAATTCTGTATATTGTGATTTTTAGTCTAGTTTGGTTCGCGGGATTGGGCTTTCTAGATGATTATCGTAAATTGACCCAAAAGCAGTCGCTTGGTTTACGTGCTTGGCAAAAACTTTGCCTTCAAGCAGTCGGTGCGACAATTATTGCTGTTTATCTTTACCAATATGGATACGCTAATTCTGTCGAGAGAAGCAAACTAATTATTCACTTTTAAAAGAATGCTCGACCTGATATAGGTTACTTGATGATTCCGGTTTCTGTTTTAGTGATAGTTGGTTCGTCTAATGCCGTCAACTTGACAGACGGTTTAGATGGTTTAGCAATTGGTTGTACATTATTTGTAGCAATAGCCTTTGGTGTAACAGGTTACTTGACCAGTCACCAAAACCTCTCCAACTATTTGGACATTATTCACTTGCCTGTCAATGGTGAAGTTGCCACTATTTTTTGCGCTGCCTTAATAGGATCTGGTATTGGTTTTTTATGGTATAACTGTCACCCCGCCGAGGTTATTATGGGAGATACTGGTTCACTTGCACTCGGGGCTTCACTTGGCACAGTGGCTTTAGTCATCAAAGCTGAAATTATGCTGATCATTGTCGGTGGAATTTTCGTGGTTGAGGTGCTATCTGTAATTCTACAAGTTTGGTCATTTCGCACCCGCCAAAAACGTATCTTCAAAATGGCTCCTTTACACCATCATTTTGAGCTACTCGGTTGGCACGAAACCAAGGTCGTTAGTCGCTTCTGGATCGTAGCACTAATCCTCATGCTAATTGGGCTGAGCACTCTAAAAATTCGATAAAATAAATAACAATGGAGAAGAAATATGCCCTCCAAATTACCCGACCCTCGCAACAAAAATATTCTTATTTATATTGATGGCCAATTGCTACCCAGAGAAGAG
The DNA here is from genome assembly GCA_964451145.1 of uncultured bacterium. Lineage (GTDB taxonomy): Bacteria > Poribacteria > WGA-4E > WGA-4E > UBA9662 > TMED15. The sequence goes on from CAYVHK010000123.1 coordinate 1,860, forward strand.
GCTAAAATTTCGGTTTTTGATAGTTTAGTACAGGGTGGGGATGGAGTTTGGGAAGGCCTCCGAGTTTACAACGGTCGTGTTTTTGCCTTGCAACCTCACCTTGATCGGTTGAGAGACTCAGCTAAAGCCATGGCTTTTGTTGATATTCCTACGCATGAGGACATCAAACAGGCTATTTTTCAGACTTTACAAATCAATGGAATGAGAGATGAAGTCCATATTCGCCTGACACTCAGTCGAGGTAAAAAGGTCACTTCCGGCATGAGCCCCCACTTTAACCAATATGGTTCAACATTAATTGTTTTGGCTGAGTGGAAAAAGCCAGTCTACAATCCAGCTGGTGTTCGTTTGATTACTTCATCCATTCGTCGGAACAACCCACAGTGTATCGATTCTAAAATTCACCATAATAATTTGGTCAATAACATCATGGCTAAAATCGAGGCAAATGTTGCTGGGGTAGACGATGCCATCATGCTGGACTTGAACGGATTTGTTTCAGAAACCAATGCTACCAACCTTTTTCTTTTTAAGAACAGTTGTCTTTTAACGCCTCATGCGGATAGTTGTTTGGCTGGTATTACTAGGAGGATGGTTTTGCAAATTGCTCGTTCGGTTAATATTGATACTATTGAGCGTAATATCTCACTTAGTGAAGTCTATGCTGCCGATGAGGTTTTTACCACTGGCACAATGGGGGAACTTTCGCCAGTTTTAGAAGTTGATGGTCGAACTATCGGAGACCAAGTTGGATCAATGACCCAAAAACTACAAACACTGTATACTGAAAATACTGCTATTCAAGGGGAACCACTTCCCTTTTAAGTGTGAATTAATACCAATTATGTTAGGTAAACTAGACAAAGAAATTTCGATGGGTTTAGACCTGTTGGGTTCTCAGGACTGGATGATGGCAAAATTGATACAATTTTATGGCCCACCAACAATCAGTCCTAAACCAGAGAGTCATTTCAGCTCATTGGTGCGATCTATAGTCTATCAACAACTAAGAGGAAAATCAGCAACCGCAATATATAAACGGTTGCGGTTACTGTATTTTGAAAAGCCTAATTTTGAACCGGAAGTAATTTTTGAAACTGACGATTTAGTTTTGAAACAGGTCGGTCTATCAACCCGGAAGGTTACCTATATCAAACAATTAGCTTGGCATTTTTTGGCTGGCAAAATTGATATAGATGACAATTCAAGTGAAACTGAAATTAGAAATAAACTGATCACTATCAAGGGAATAGGTCCATGGACGATCGATATGTTTTTAATCTTCAAACTTTGTCGCTTGGATGTTTTCCCTAATTCTGACTTAGGTATTAAAAAAGGATTGCAAATATTATTTCAGCTAGAGGGCTATCCCAACAACATACAGATGTCCGAAATTTCAGATCGGTGGCGACCCTATCGCTCATTGGCAACTTGGTATTTGTGGAAAATAGCTGATCGCGGACTACCTGAAAATTTTCGTTAATTGAGTGAGCAAAAAGCTGAAAAAATTTCATTCCTAAAGCAGTAAATTACGGTATTGGTGAAGATAGGAAAATACATTAAGTCGGCTTTGTAAAAGACGAGATGGCCACTTGAAAGGAATTCATTCCTGAATTCCTCGAAAAAAGAGTATGCAAAAATGCTGTCAGGAAAACTATTAGGTTGACTATTAGTGAAAGCTGGCAGAACTAAGCTTATATTATTTAAACCAGTTTATCTACCGTATCCGAATCTAATTCTTGAAGGAGTAAAAGCAATAGCGCCTTAGTAGCGTTGTAGTCTTCGATATTCATAACTGAAATATGGCTGTGAATATATCGTGTGGGTACACCAAGCACAATGGAAGGAACGCCGTAACCACTTTTGTGGATAGCCGCTGCATTTGTCCCACCCGAAGTTCGAACCGCTACTTGGTAGGGAATTTCGTTTTGATCAGCTATTTTAACCACAAAATCCGCTAAACGAGGATTTGCAATGTGTGTAGGATCAAATAGTCGGATTTGACAACCACCACCTAATTTTCCTTGTGAAGCGTCCTTGTCAAAACCAGGTAAATCATCTGCAGGTGGAGCTTCTAACACAATTGCTACATCAGGCCGAACCATTTTAGCCATCGTCGTAGCGCCTCTCAAACCGACTTCTTCTTGGACCGATCCTACACCAATCAGTGTGTTGGGATGGGTTGTTTTTTGTGCAATTTTTTGCAAAGTTTCAATTACCAAAGCTACTGCAATTCGGTTATCGAAGGCTTTTGCTGAATACAATTTTGGGTTTTTTAAACCTTGAAAATTGGTAGCGGGTACGATCGGACATCCGGGACGGATACCATATTCTTCAGCTTGCTCTTGACTTTCTGCTCCAATGTCAATATAAAGATCACTCAGGTCCAATACCTTGTTCTTAGCACCATCCCTCAATAGATGAGGTGGAGTTGAACCGATAACGCCGATAATTTTTTGTCGGTTATTCGTAGACAAAATCCGTACATGTTGAGCAAGTAGTGTATGTGTCCACCACCCGCCTAAATTGATAAACTTTACAAAACCAGTCGAAGTTATCCTTTGTACCAAAAATCCAACCTCATCAACATGAGAGTCGATTAAGATACGTGGATTAGCTGATCGACCTGGCACTGTGCAGGACACACTACCCATTTTATCTTGGTTCAGTTGACCTACACTAGTTAATTGTTGCCGAAAAATATCCGTAACTTCGCGTTCATGACCGGGCACAGCATCCGCGGTAGTCAAAGCTTTCAATAAATTGATTGATTGAGCCATTTTTAGGTACCCCATTCTATTGCCAGATTGATGTTAGTTTTGCTTGTCTACGGCGTGAGATACTTTGTTTTGCAAAAAACGTGGATAGACAGCATTGAGAAAAGGTATCCATCTCAATTTGGCTGGTAGATATATCTTTTGTTTTTATTTCCTGATAGCGGTCAAAATCGATTCGGCACATTCATCTACTCCGATCGATTCTTTATTATGTGCTCGTTTTTCTGGTCCTATCGGTTGGCCTTGTGGGTTAAAGGCGTTTTGTCTCAAGTTAGTACCTCGAATCCAGCCCAAGTAAATATGTAAAAACTGAAGGCTCCCCCGCATTTCGATTTCTAAAGAGGTCAAAAATCCTTGTAAAGCGTGTTTAGAGGCGGCATAACCAGTATGTTTAGGAAATCCCATCAAAGCTTGAGCTGTGGACATCTGTGCGATTACCCCTCCACTCTTTTTGAGATGAGGTAGCGCCGATTTGACGCAGTAAACGGCTCCCATGTAGTTTACATCAATCAAATTTTGAAAAAATCCAACATCGTCGATTTCTTCAAAATCCGACCACATGCTCATACCGGCATTCAAAACTAAAATATCAAGCTTTCCAAATGCTTCAATTGTTTGCTCAACCAAATGCTTACATTGTTCAGGATCGGTAATATCGGTGGGAACCGCTAGTGCTGCTCCTCCAATACTAACTATCTCGGTGGCCAGTTCTGATAATTTGTTTTTCGTTCTAGCCGCCAGAACAACCGAAGCTCCATTTGCACCAGCCCTCTTGGCCAGAGCCGCTCCGATACCAGATGATGCACCAGTAATAATAACCGTTTTTTTATTCAGCTTCACGCAATATGTACTCTATTCACATTTAATCAGCGAAGACGTTGTTGCGAATGCCAAACACATTTTTAGGGTCGTGAGAGGCCTTTACTTGTTTTATTAGCTCGATACTCGCTGGAGAAATAGTGTTTGGCAGAAAGTCTTTTCTTAATTTTCCAACTCCATGATGATGGGAAATTGAGCCACCATTAGTCATGATTTCTTCACGCATAGCATGTTCAATTGAGCCAAATACTGCTTCTGGCTCTTCGATTCCTTTCATGTACATTCCGAACATGAAATAAATACAAACACCTGTGTGATAGATTTGTGGAATTCGGTAGGAGAGATAAGGTTGGCCGGGAATATTATATTCTTTGTGTAGCTGGAATAATTTGTCTTTGGTTGCTTGACATACTTTATCAATTTTGCTCCAAGGTACTGACGTCTCCATGGTCTCTCCGATAATATGATAATTGGAAAGAAAGTCCCGAATATAAGCTATGGCAAAAGTCAGCATATATCCCCTCTTGCCGTTTTCAGGCCCCGCAGGAAGTCCCTGGTGTTGTTGAGCTAGTTCGAGAATATTCTGTTTTTGATAAGCGACTTCTTTGGCTGCACCTTCCATGACAAACGTGGCCGCACACATTTGGTAAGGGGCAAACCCTTTTATTTTGGTTACCAAAAATTTTTGTAGATTGGACTTCAGCTTTTTGAGACCCTCCGGTTGTGGTTTCAGCGCCTGACCAAAACGAAACTGGATATTATCCACTAAACGAACACTCGCTGGAATGTAGTTGGTTCGGGAGAGCTCCTGTAAAATATTAACACCTTTTTGCCAAGTAGGAAAGACTGCGGAGGCATACTCTTCTACTTCTGGTAGTTTATGTATTTTGATTACCGCTTTGGTAATAAGTCCCAAATTACCCTCGCTGCCAAACAATAAATTTTGTGGTCGCATTCCCATCGAAACGCGGGTTGTTGCTTGGTTCTGCTGTAAAATTCCTCTAGGTGTAACCACGGTAATGTTTTCAATAATGTCTTCAATATTACCATATCGATTTTTTTTCATTCCACTAGCCTGAGTTGCGATCCAACCACCCAAAGTGGAGAACTCAATACTATCCGGTTCATGTCCGACCATATACCCTTGATTGCGCAATTCTTTCTCTAGTTTTGAACCGGTAATACCCGCTTGCACGCAAGCTCGACCATCATCAATATTAATCCACTCAATTTTGTCCATTCGACGTGTATCGACAGCAACGATCATTCTATCCTCAGAATCAGGTAATTTTAAGGCACTGCTGACGCTAGTTCCACCGCCAAATGGAACTAAACAAACATTATGATCTTCGGCTAGCCGAATGAGTTCTACCACCTCTTCCTCGGATTCGACATAAAACACCAAGTCAATTGTTTTGTCAATTTGACCGTAGAGAATTTTGTAGACTTCTTCTGAAGTGGTTTGTCCATGGCTATGAAGTAAGCGATCAGTAGAATCCATGGAATAGCGATCAGATGGAAAATTTGATTCAATGGCAGATACAAAATCCGGATTTGTTTGAGGTGGTTGAACGGGCTTTTGCTCAACTTCATGCATGAAATCATCAGGATCAATCTTAATTTGTAACGACTCTTCAACATAGGGAATAAAGTCAGGCATCACCGTACCACACAACTCGTATCGATCTCCAGATAAAGTAATGGTTCGGTCTGAATGCAAAATGAATTCGGAGTCCCGAAAGCCCCATTTGTGTCCCCAAGTTTCGCCGTGAGTGGCGAAAAATTTTTGATCGGTCATAATAATACCTTACCTTTTATTGGTTGGTGCTGGAATTTATTTCTACTTGGGACTGTAAAGCCATAATTGCCCTTCGAACTTGGTGGGCAATCTCTTTGTATTGTTGATGAGAGTTGTTGGTACTTTCCGTTTTATTCCCATTTGGCTCAATTGGTGGGCCAAAGGTAACGCTGATATCATTAGGCTGTGGTAGATTTCGCCCTTTTGGTAAGGCTTGGTAAGTTCCCTTAATATAGGCAGGAATAACCGGCACTTGCGCTTCATAAGACAAAAGACCTAAGCCTGCCCGGAATTCTTGTAGTTCGCCGGTGATAGAACGTGTACCTTCTGGATAAATTAGAAGAGTATAACCACTACCCAAGGCTTGTTGAGCAATACGTACGCCTTGCAGAAAATTCTCCGTTCGATCCAAGGGCAATACATTCATCAATTGACCGAAAAACCAAGACTTAAAAGAACTATTGAAAAAGTAGTCTCGCGCCCCTAGCACCTTTAGTCGTTTAGATTCATCTCCCAAAACTGTCATGATCGCACCTGTATCCAAGTGGCTACAGTGGTTCGGTGCAATTATGTATGGCTTGTCTTTGGGAATATAATCTAATCCTTCAGATCGGATGGAAAAAACCTGATCGTAAATAAAAGTTAAGCCAAAACGGAAAGCTCTAGCAGCTGGAAGATCTCCTGTATTCTGAATCTCAGTTTGATGGGAATTTATCTTGGTTGGTGGTTCTACATGCTTTGTTGAAGATTGCAATTTGTTGATAATACTGATAACGTCTCCCACCGTTTTTATACCAACAATTAACTCGTCGGGTAGAGTTTGTCCCAGTTCACCTTCCAACAGTAATAAAAGTTCAACCTTCATTAAAGAATCTAGACCAAGATCTGATTCTAAGTCGGTATTTTCCTGAATTTGATGGCTCGAAACACGAGCGATTCGGGATAATTCAACGATTATTCGGCTAAGTGGTGTATTATCTGGTTTAGCATTGGCTTGATTATCTTTTACTTGTAGGACATAGTAATCCTCTAGTGATTTTTTTATTACTTCTCGGTTAATCTGACCTAATTCGTTTCTAGGTAGAATTGGTATATGATTTCCCTCTGTAGACTGCGAAGGATTAATTGGCCAAAAGTGAATTTTATGTACTCGTTGATAGGTTGGTAGTTCACTGGCACAAAAACGAATATGCTGGTGAATTTCTTGTTCAGCTGATGCATTAGAGGGAACTATAACAGCATGAACCTCCTCTCCAATCTCATCATTCGCTAACCGGCCGACAACGCAAATCTCCTTGATGTGATCGTGTCGACTATAAAGAGATTCTAATTCGCCAGGATAGATGTTTTTACCAGCTCCTGACACAATTACATCCTTGATTCGACCGGTTAAAAATAGGTAACCATCATCGTTAATGTAGCCCAGATCGCCACTATGTAACCTGCCAGACCGTAGTACTTTCTCGGTTGCTATTGGATTATTGAAATAACCTGACATTAGGGACGGTGTCTCAATAACTATTTCTCCAATACCACTTGAATTAGGCTGATTAATTTCGATCTGAACACCATTTAACGCAATTCCCACAGAAGAGCGCAAACTTTTTTGGTAAGGGTTGACGCTGACGACAGGAGCTGTTTCAGTTAAACCATAACCTTGATAGAGAATGATACCTAACTGCAGATAGTTATCATAAACGCTATTGGGAAGAGCCGAACCTCCACTGACCAAAACTCGCAGATTTCGGCCTAGGGATTGGTGAATTTGCTCAATTTGATCTACTGTCAACCGATATTTACCGCTATCTGGACGGATCTTTAGAACATACCTTTGTAAACTATCATAAATCAGTTTAAACAAACGTGGTACACCGATCATAACGGTTGTTTCTGTCTCTTTCATCGCTTTTAAAATGATGTTGGGGCGGAGAGAATTTAGATAAGTTACTGTAGAACCACTATAAATTGACATTAAAAAGCCACAGGTAAACTCCAAAGCGTGATACAATGGCAAAACCGAGAGAAAATGTTCGCCTGTTCGGGGGGGTAGCTTTTCTGCTACCGCCAAAACATTAGTGATAAAGTTTTGATGAGATAGCATTACCCCTTTGGGGTCATAAGCAGTGCCAGAAGTAAATATGATTGAGGCGGTTGTATTAGGTTTAATCTCTACTATCGGTCGTTCAATTGATTCGACCATATTTTTCATTCTCTGACATTCGGCTTGAATATCTCGGATTTCAATAATTGATTTATTATTGATTTGGTCAAGGCGATCAACCAAGTCCGAAGTAGTGAAAATAGCCTTAGCCGAAGTGAAACTTACCAGAGCGTAGACTTCATCGATTGGAGTTTGCCGGTCAATTGGAACGACGACTATTCCCAGTTTAACACAAGCGAAATAAACAATTCCCCATTCAGGCTGATTGTCAGCAAAAAGTAAAATTCGGTCATCAGGTCGATAGTTACTTTTCCATAAATCTCCGGCAATTTTATCCGATAACTGATCGAATTGACGATAAGTAAAACTAACCCATTGCCCATTTCGCTTGATCTGTAAAGCAATCTCATTCGGTGCTTTTTGAGCTTGATAATTGAGTAATTCCGGAATGGTTTTGAACCGAGCAACTTTAAGTCTTAAGGATTTAATTTTTGTTTTTTCATTATCAATGTTATTCTGAACACTGGTTTGAACAACTTCTGATTTGGGACTTGGATTCTCAGTTTGGGTAGCTTCCATGTTTAAGACAAAGTGCTTTATTCCTGGAATATGAACTCGTTGTAGATAATCGTTCCAATCAAAAGAGGAAGCGTCAAAATTGAATAAACGTTGTTCTTTAACTGATAGTGATCGGTATAGAGTTAATGTTCTACCGGTCTCAAATTGATAGTTGAGTCGTACATACGCCCCGTAAATTTTGACATAGTAGAGTAAACGCTCCAACGCTTTTTGGGTAATTGATAGCTGTCGACTTTTGATTTTTGCCCACTTAAAAGGTAATTTCTGCAACCATTTTTTACCACTATCGATTTGTTTATGTTTTCCCTCAAAATATCGGTTAAAAGTAGACAAATCTCTAAATTGCCATTCCTTTGGTACAATTGCCTTTCCATCCCGATCTATCATTGGATTTTTTTGAAAATAGTTTTTGGTGGCCTCATAGAAAGATTGGAACCGAATGGGGTTGATCGTTCCACTTGCAATATGATACACAAGTACTTCTGGTACGGAATTGGCTTGGGTCGAAGCAGCTAAAATAGCGTTTACAACCAGATCCACTGGAATTACGTCAATCACAATGCTTCGCACCGCTGGGAAATCGGGCAACCGTCCTTTTCCAAACCCGATGATGAGTGGATCAGCCATTCGTAGACCATCCAACCAACCGGGAGCCGGTTCTCTCCAACTACTTTCAATAATAGATGGCCGCACAATTGCGACCGAAAGATTACCACACGTTTTGGTAACTATTTGCTCACCCAAGTATTTGGTATAGGTATAGATATCGTTCCAACCACGCGTTTTTGCATATTCTAATCCGGCTTCGATTAGCTTGCTTTTTTGTTCACCTACAGATATTTGAGGCTCACGACGAATTTTAGCTCCAATAGCTAGCATCTGCTCAAGTTCTTCCTCCATGGTGGCTGGAGCATTGATACCGTTGGATTGTAATTTTTTAGCAATTTCTTCATAAGTTGGGTGAGGTTCTTCTACCACTCGGCCTGGTTGGCTACCACAAGAATAAGCTGTTGAGATATGAACAAACACTGCTTCGGGACAGGTACTCGCTAATTCAACTGAGCGTTGAGCAGAAATGACGTTCATTAGAACAGCATCATCAATCGGTGAGTCAAATTCGACAATAGCAGCACTATTGATAAAAATCTGTACCTCCGAGGCTAACTGCTCATAATCAGAGTCCAATAAACCGAGCCGCTCTTGGCTTAAATCACCTTCAACGGCAAAGACCTTTTTCCGTATCCACAAATCAAAATCAGAACCGTGAAAACTTCTTAGTTGATCAAAAACATCTGACTGGAAAAACATCGAAAGTCGTTCTTGTGCCGTGGTTTTTACACCATTCGGATTGGTTCGACTGCGAATTAATAGGTAGATTTTTTTTATTTTTGGGAGTGCCGTTAAAATTTTAGCGACCAACGGTTGACCGACAAAACCGGTTGCACCAGTAATCAATATGACTTTATCTTGAAAGGTCTGGCTGATGGTTGTTTGCATGAAAGAAGAAAATTACCTTGTGACTTTTGTTAGATTGAGTTGATCATTGCCCGCGGTGTTTTTTGAGTAGTCATATGTCTCAAGGGTGCAGACTGCAAGTATAAGAAAGTACTGATCAAGATGTCAATGACAAAACATTTCAATTTATTTAAAATCTGGAGGAACTGGTGTTACCAATGATGGAAAAGTATCTGTTACGGCTGACAGAAGAATTTCTATCAATTGATCTATTTCGTTTTTGGTAATTGATAAAGGTGGCATTAATATAATGCTATTAACCAATGGTCGTAAGATGAGACCACGTTTTAAGGCAGTTTTGCAAACCTTTATGCCAGCTTTTTCTTCAAAAGCAAATTCAATATTATTTTGCTTATCCTTCAGGAGATCAAAGGCCCCAATCAGGCCAATCGAACGGAGATTACTGACACAATTTAGCGATTCGAAAATTTTAAGATGTTCTTGGAAATAAGCAATTTTTTCGGCTAATTCTGGAAAAAAATTAGGCTGATCAAATAATTTTAAATTAGCTAATGCGACAGCTGATCCCAGCTGATTTCCAGTGTAAGTATGTCCGTGAAAAAAGGTTTTTAGTTGAGCATAGTCTCCTAAAAAAGCAGTGTAGATTTCATCCGTTGTTAGAGTCGCAGCTAAGGGTAAATAACCGCCCGTTAGACCTTTGGCCGTACATAGGATATCAGGGGCTACCTCTTCGTGTTGGCAGGCCCACATCCGCCCAGTTCGACCCAATCCCGTCATTACCTCATCAACAATAAGGAGTATGCCATGTTTTTGAGCCAACTGCTCTATTCCTTTTAGAAATCCGGCTGGGTGAATAATCATTCCGCCTGCTCCTTGGACCAGGGGCTCAACGATAATACCGGCTATTTTCTCCCTGTGATTGTTGAATATTTGGTTCATTGTATTTAAGCAGTTCTCAAGACTGTTAGATTGGGTATGATCGGGAATAGGAGCAGAGATAGAATGGAAAGTCAAAGGGGAAAAAATTTTGTGAAAGAGTGCTATTCCACCTACGCTCATAGCTCCCAGAGTATCACCGTGATAAGATCGGTCTAGATGTACAAATTGAGTACGTTCTGATTGGCCACAATGTTGCCAATACTGACAAGCAATTTTTAAAGCAATTTCCACGGAAGTCGATCCATTATCGGAAAAGAAGGTGTGGGTTAAATTGGGTGGTGTCACCTCAACTAATTTTTTGGCCAACTGAATTGCCGGTACGTTAGAAAATCCTAGTAGCGTTGAGTGAGCGATTTTAGCAATTTGCTTAGTTAGGGCTTGATTTAATTCGGAATGATTATGGCCGTGGACATTAGTCCACATAGATGAAATTCCGTCCATGTAACGATTTCCTTCTATGTCATCTAAAAATTATACTTTTCCTCGTTCGATTATGCAAATCGGTTCTTCTGCTAAGTCGGCCATCTGAGTAAAAGGATGCCATAAAAAGGATTTGTCCCACTGTTCAAGGTCAATTTTCATCAGCTTTTGATCCTAAATTAATTAGTAAACTTTGGCTGTGCTTTTCCTGTTTGTAATAGGTAGAATATAAGATAGTCTCTCCGCATGATTATATCATCTCTATTCGTGCATAAGGTACACTTGAAAAAATGAAACATACTTGGCCATTTGTTTGGCTTGTCCTTTTTGCCCTTTTGTGTACAACAGACATAGTTCTTAGCCAGCGAATTTCAAAAAAAATCCTCACCGAAGGTAAAGGGGAATTTAACGCTCCTATTACAGTCGGTAGGGGAATGCCCTTCTCCATTACCTTCAATGATATTAAACTTATTACAGAAATAGCCATTTCTAGTACCGATTTTAGCGGTACGATTAACGCGAAAAGTGGCACAATAACTGGGACACCTTTCACCGTTACATTAGCTCCTGGTGATTATACAATTAAAGAAACATACTACGGCTCCGTTGGGGCTGCCCAAACGTTGATTCCAATTCCAACTCTTGAAATCCCCAAAATTGTCATCGAGAGAAATTTATCAGTTCAAACTTTGAGTGAATATACCATTGAGATTTCCACTACCATCTATAACCTAAGGGCCAAGTTATCGGGTGATTTTGAAGGCAGAATGCGTGTTCGTGAAACAGTTAGCGATAAAGTAGTGGTTCCATTCAAGAGCGTCAGAAAATTAGCAAAAGGAGTGAATGTCGTATATGAGGCTGAATTTTCGGCCTACGCAGCCTCTGACACCAAAATTAGTAGTCGAGAACTTGTTACTCCAGCAGTTTCCCTCAGCTTGAATTCCAACAATCAAATAAAAGTCAATTGGTATCAAATAGCAGGGGCGGAAAGTTACCAAGTCTACCGTTCACTTGAACCGATTACTAATTTCGATGACATGCAACCAATAGCAGAGGTTGTCAAAGAAACTAACTTTAC
>CAYVHK010000124.1:0-13828 GCA_964451145.1 uncultured bacterium
GATTACGACTACCTGCCGGTAAGCTAGGCTTATCGGCGGCAATATAACCACTACCGTCAAGTACCAATTGAAATGGAACCTCTACTTGCTCTGAAGCAATGGAAACCACGAAATTACTTTGGGTCGGCTTATCGTCGGTAATGGCAGTATAAACAACTTTCAACATATTATCGCTGTTGGAACGGGGCGGGTTAGTAACAAGAAAAATGTCTTTTTTATCTGAAATTGAAATATCTTCATTGGAGGGTAAGGGGGCTAGATCAGTGCTAGCCGATACGAAAATTACTTTTTTACCATCAGGGCTAATTCGTCCTTCACCAGCAATAGCTTCTCCATTTCCCCCGGACTGAGATTGACTTACTAGCTGAGTAATGCCCGTTTGACGATCATGAACGAAAACATTCAACAATTCCTGATTGGCTGATGGGGCTAAGTTGTTTTCTTTAGATTGAAACACAACAAATCGACCATCTGCACTAATTGATGGATTTAGGCAATTTTGATTAGCCTCTGCTCGGTCAGTACTAATGCTAACTCGGTCAATCCGCCCTGTTGATATCTGGTAACAAAAGATATCCTTGCAACCATTGGTATCATTCGGCACCAGATTAGTAGCTGACGAGACAAAGACAATATAATTTCCATCTTCGCTAATAGCCGGAGATTCGCTATCGGCATTAGCTAGTGTCTGATCAGATTGCTGACTGATGCAGGTAATACCACCAATTTCTCGCCACAGATAGATATGCTGGACGAATGTCGTCAACGATCTACCGTCGATCAAATTAGTGGCAGTGGAGACAAAAACGATAGAGGTTCCACTACCACTAATATCAGGTGTTTGACTGTCACTATTTCCAGCCGTTTGGCTACTATTTTGGCTAATTCGAATTAGTCCCGCACCTTCTCTCCATTGGTAAATTTGCTGAAAATCGGTGCCTTGATCTGGAATTGTGCTCAGGTCATCTGGGTTTAGTGGTGATGGTAAGTACACCAAATTATCAGCTTGAGACTGGAATGCCACTAATTTGCCATCATTATTAACAACCGGTAGTTGGCTATCTGCGTCACCGTAATTTTGGTTAGGTCCTTGGCTAATTCGCCTCGTGGTACCGTCGTTTCGCCACAAATAGATCTGCTGAACATTATTGGCAGGTTCTAAGTCGGTAATGGCTGGCCGGATATCTGTGGCTTTAGAAACAAAAACAACATAATTTCCATCAGCACTGATACGGGGCTGAACACTTGCGGAATTAGCCATGTTGCCGTCTTCGGCTATACTGACTCGCACTAAATTTGTCGTTACACCATCTTGTAATTGTCGATGATAGTAGTAAATCTCATCTTGATCGATCTGAGTACTAATCTGATCCAAATCGGTAGACTTTGAAACAAATGCTATAGACACTGTTTGTAATTCATCATCGGCAGTAATATCTGGGGATAGTACATCCGTATCGGCGTAAACAAGCCGTTCAATACTGACTTGGCCTCGATAGCGTCTTAGATTGAGCTTCCCCTCTTTGAAGTCGCTTTCTATCAGTTCCAGTTGTTGCCAATTTTCAACTTCACCAGATTGAGACAGTACAAACAACTTGATACTTTCACTGTTTATCTGTGTCCAATGATCTGGTGGTGAAATGGTAATGGTTTGGTATCGAGTACCACTGAACTGAAGTGTGATTTTGGCGTCTGAGTTAACTGGTAGCAGTGGATTACCTTGCACATTGTGAATTAATTGACCGGTTGGCAAACGATCAACATAAATCTGAGCGTAATAGGTTTTTCCTACGACCAAAAAAATAGGGCCGAAAGAGAATCCAGCGCAAATCAAAATTAAATAAGCTAGTTTAGGAAATAAACGGCGCATACTTACCACACCCAGATTAAGGCCTAATCAAGTAAAACAAGATAACTATGGCAAATCAAAACAGTAAACGTAGTCTCTACCTCTCAGATACAAAAAACCATTAGCTACTACTGGGGCTGCCCACGCTGGGTATTTCAAACCAACAGTTTCCGATAACGAGTGATAAGCACACAATTCAAATTGATCCGAATTGAAACGAAACAGTAATAGGTTACCAAACTCACCTAAAGCGACAACATAATCGCCGATAGCAGTTAGCGACATCCGTTCGTCCACTTTTTTCGACCAAGTTACTGTTCCCCGACTCACATCAATGCATCGCAATTCAGCTCCTTTGCTATGTCGTCCTGAACAACCATAGAGAAAGCCATCGTGATGAATAGCCGTATTCCAATGTAACATCAAAGACTTTTTTCGCTGATTCTTCTGATCCTGCCAAACAACCTGGTATCCATTGGTAGATACTCGTAACAGAGCACTGCCGATCTGGTAAGATTCACTAATAAACACGAGTTTCGAATCCGATAACTGGTCAGAAATAATAACTGGACTTGATGCATTGACTGACTCAAACTTTTCTGACCGCCAAGCAAAATTGAAATCGACTACTCCCTTCAATGGATCAAAACCGACTAATCCACCTCTCATAAAAGCAAATCCCCAGAGTCGAGAACCAATCTTTGTTACCATCGGACTGGCGTAACTAGCAAGTTGATCCGAAATTTGGTAGACCAATCGACCAGTATATTTATCAAAAGCGACAATACCTGAGCCATTACCGGCCAGTTGTTTTGGTGCCGAATAGACATCGGCACCGATATTAGGCTGAGACCCCCCAATTGGCACAATCAACAAACGATCAACCACAATTGGGGATGCACCAACACCAAAAAAGTTTTGAACCACGTTAAATCGCTTGGTTGTGTTGACGGACCAAACCAATTGACCTGTAGAAATATTTACGCAGTGTAACATTCCCTCGGCACCAAAAATATAAATGCGATCTTGGTTGACTAGAGGGCTGCAACGAGGGCCACTATTGTAACCCAGCAAATCTTGGTAATCAGTCAAGTATTCAAATTGCCATAGTTCTTTTCCGTTGTCGGCTTTGTAGCAAGTCAGACGAGCGTGGTCATTGTATCGATCAAACAAAAACAGACGATTTTGGGAAACCGTTGGGCTGCCATAGCCTTCACCGATTGCAGCTTTCCAAACTAGGTTTAAACTATTCTGCCACTTGGATGGGTCGGTAGTTAGTGGTGACTTTCCATTACGAGACCGTCCTAAAAACTGAGGCCAATCTTGGTTAGGTTGATTCAGTTTTCTCTGTGGAGAGGTAGGTATCGGACAGATCGAGAGAACTAAACATAAAAACTGCCATTTTAACCGATTTATAGAATTAAACATAAGAATATTGACTATTTTAGTATGCTGAACATGAAAAAACAACTGGCTAGTCAATGACTAAACGCTATGATATAATGGCCGTCGTTTATAACGATCAGGTAATAACCAAGAGAGGATTAGATTTAGATATGACAAACATACCAATAGCATTAGAGTTATACTCTGTTCGAAACGAACTGGCAGAGGATACTGCTGGCACTTTGAAAGCTGTGGCCGAAATGGGTTACGTAGGAGTCGAATTCGCAGGACACCCGAACAACACGGCTCAAGAACTCCGTGCCCTATTAGATGATTTGGGCATTGTCTGTTGTGGTTGGCATACACCAATTGACTTGGTACAAGATGATGAATTGGCTCAGACTATCGAGTTTAATCAGATTTTGGGGAATTCGAATGTGATTATTCCAGGCATTCCACAACAAATGCGGGAGACAAGAGAAGATTGGCTGAAAATGGCCGATTTTTTCAACCAATTAGCAGAAAAATTAGCATCGCATAATATGGCAACGGGCTATCACAATCATCACATTGAATTTGAAGAACTAGGTGGCGAACTGCCTTGGGATACATTTTTTGGCAACACCAGTTCAGAAGTAATAATGCAACTGGACACTGGTAATGCTTTTTACGGTGGCGCAGAACTTTTATCAATCTTCGAACGATATCCAAATCGTGCAGTTACCGTACACCTCAAACCTTACTCCAAAACAGATGGTTTCCGTCCCTTGATTGGCGATGACGATGTTCCTTGGGCGGATGTATTCAAGGCATGCGAAACTAACGGTGGTACAGAGTGGTACATTGTCGAGTACGAAAGTGACCTATACCACCCTTTAGAATCAGTCAAGCGATGCTTGGAAAATTTGAAGACGATGGGCAAGTAAAAAGAGGAATACGTTGTTGGACATGGTAACCTTTGATCGAGTTTTAGACTCAGTTTATCAACAATGCCGAGAACAATCGATACCTATGCTAGGCCAAGAGAAGGCTCAGTTTATGGCAGAACTAGTACGATCAGCTCAGCCAAATCTAGTCATCGAGTGTGGTACAGCTATCGGTTACTCTGGCTTGTGGATCGCACAAGAGTTGAGACAGGCCAATAAAGGACGGCTTATTACTATCGAACTCTGCGCTGATCGTGCTCGACAAGCTAAGTTAAACTTTAAACGAGCTGGTTTAGAAGATTTAGTTGAGCAGTACGTGGGAAATGCTGAGCGCGTTTTGAACGACTTAAATTCTGGTCTAGCAGTCGATTTTGTTCATATTGATAACGAATTCGATAATTATTATTCCTGTTTTCGAGCAGTCGAAAGTAACTTAACTGACGGTGCAATTTTATTGGCTGATAACGTCGGAATTGGTGCTAATCAGATGGTTGACTATTTGGATTTCGTCCGCTCGAATTTTGAATCTCAAACTGAGTGGTTTGAAATTGATTTGCCTTGGGTCAAACAAGATGCAATGGAGATTAGTATTTATCAATCTCGTTCAATCAAAGATTCATCGTAGCCAAATGATTAATGAGATTAGCCGAGACCCGACCGTGATGCACGACCACTCGATAAGACAGGGAAATGGATTCTGTAGCCGCTAGATGAAGCGGTTGATAGTAGGTAGGCGAAGGGTGGAGTAGCCCGTAGTTGTGACCATTTCTGACCCACCAAGGCGTTGGATAGTTAGGATTACGTGGTCGATCAATGATAGTAATACCATAGGTTTTTCCATCGTCGCTGTGTATGCCAGCCCATCCACACCAATGACTTGATTGACCGAAGATTTGATCAACTTCAGTTCGGCCATTAGCATCCAAAAGTTGAGCAGGAATGAGCCGATTGTTGAAGCGAACGGTGAGCCCACTATAAAAGCACCCACCTTGTCCGGGTTCTCCCCGTTGTAAGTCTAAAATAACAGGTTCTTCTAGGGCTTCCAAATCGAAATCAATATCTATTAACAAGTAGGAATCGGTTGGAGGATAGATCTTCATGGTACGTCTTTCCACCAAATGAGATTTATTCTGCCAATCAACCCATAGATTTTTGGCTGTAAAACCGCTATGATCAACGGAAACATAAGGACAGATCAGCTGTTGTAATACCCTTCCAAAACCGGTTGGATCGCTGTTGGGTGTGGGTTCTTCCCAAAAATTAACATCGTTGACCTTTTTCCAAGCTAACCACATTCCTTGATGGTGAACATGGTCACTTGGTTGATTAGCTGTCAATGGTGGTGAATCTGGCAACCGCAATGGATGCCAAAAGCTACGATGCCCGTCGCGAGGATACTGGTATGACAACAGGAGTTCATTTTCCCATTTAAAATCGAGCTGATGTCCCATCTGAAATGTAGAAAACATCTGTATTCCTCTTTTGAGAATCTAAAGTTGCAAAACTTGGCCATCAAAGCTAAGGCTTACACTTTTGGGCAACTCGAAGCCATGCTGGTGACATTGGTCAGCAAAGTAGCGGTGATCAATCTGGTGCATCATGTGTATTAAGTAGGTATTTTTTGGTTGAATTTGCTCCCAAACAACCATCGCATCTTGAACAGAAAAGTGTGTTGGATGACCAGGGTTAAAACTCAGTGCATCAATAATTAATAAATCAACTCCTTTCAACAGTTCTAGAGACTTTGGCGGCATCACTTTGACATCTGGTACATAACCAAAATTTTGTATTCGATAACCGAAAGTATCCACCGTACCGTGCTGAACTGGAATTGGAACAATCTCTAATCCAAATAGATCGAATGGCTCAGCCACTGGATTAGGTACTAAATGAGCTACGCCACCCCCTTGAAAGGTATCTTTACGAAACATGTAATCAAAATTACGTTGGAGGATACTCATGGTTTCAGTTGGGCCGTAGATCGGCATATCCATTCTTTGCTTACGACAAGGCATAACCAAATCATTAGTTCCACTGATGTGATCAGCATGACAATGAGTATAAAGAACTATATCAATCCAATCTATCTGACAACGATCAATTTGGTCAATAAAATTTGGCCCTACATCAACCTGAATATGCCTAGCCTTATCAGCAGAAGTCGTGACCTCAATATGTATAGAAGTACGGGTTCGGTAGTTTTTAGAACCATGGACACGAGCATTTTGACAAGTGTCACACTCACACTTATATTCCGGCACACCGGTCGACGTCCCAGATCCAAGAATTGTTATCTTCAAAAAACAGGCTCCAATTAATTATTCATAACCTTGTTGACAACGTAGATAGGCGATTGCAGACATAACCTCTTTTCCGATTAGCGTATACTGTTGACGACGAGGCTCATTGGCAAAATGAGAGAAATCGAGGGGGCTCCCAAATGAAACAGTAACTTTGGCCAATCGAGGCAGAAGGCTGTGCCGAGGTAGAATTTTTTCAGCTCCTCCGATAAAAGCTGGAATGACCGGCACATTAACCTGTTTAACAATAAAGCCAATGCCATCCACGGGTTTGCCCAACTGGCCATCAAGGCTACGCGTTCCTTCCGGAAAAAGCATAACTCGCTGTCCTGAATTTAATAAATTGATAGTATGTTTGAGGGCTCTGAGGTCTGGAGTACCCCTTTTCACGGGATAGCCATTGAAGAAATCTAACATACTTCCCACAAAAGGCCAAGAAAGGGCATCGTCCCGAACCATAAAGTGAAATTCTTGGTTGGCAGCTGTGGCAATCACAAAGGGATCAATGAAACTAGCATGATTGGCTAATAGCAAAAAACTATTTTCTTTGGGTAAATAAGCTCGACCGACCGACTCTAATCCGCCAGTGAGATTGAAAAGTACGCTAACAGCTCTAAATCCACGGCGAAATCGATTACTATCTTTACAACTATGAACAAAGTTGATCGTTTGTTCGCGCTGAATTGTATTACATAAATCAGTCATAAGGGATAGCTGAAAAAGGTTAATTGGTAAGAAACTGATCAATGGTTCGCAATATAACAGAGATAACTTCGTCTATAGTCAAATCAGAAGTATCAACAACAACCGCCTGTTGAGCTACTTGTAATGGACTATTTGGCCTAGATTGGTCAGCTAAGTCTCGCTCTTGAATTTCTTGGGCAATTTGGGAAATTGAACAATCAATTCCCTTAGCTTGTAATTCATGAAATCGACGGTTAGCGCGTATCTCAACCGATGCTGTTATATAAAACTTCAGATCAGCATTTGGCAAAACAACTGTCGTTGTATCCCGTCCTTCTGCCACTACACCTCCCTGATGAGCAATCCGTCGCTGTTGGTGAACCATCTCCTGACGAACTTCTGCCACTTTGGCTATAGCCGCTACTCGCGCATCAATGGTTGGGGTGCGGATTTGGGCCGACACATCAATCCCGTTGAGTAAAGTCACTTGTCCATTATTACGAAATTCAATTTGACAATTTTTTGCTAATTCGATCAGGTTTGTTTGGCTATTTTGTTTGGCTTCTGCTTGCAAAGATAACAGGGTCATAGCTCTATACATTGAACCAGAATTAAGGTAAATATAATCTAGCTTTTCGGCTACTGTACGGGCGACAGTACTTTTGCCAGAACCGGCAGGGCCATCCATAGCGATTGTTAGAGCTGTTGATCGGCTAACCATCAAGTTGTATCTTTTTGTTGTTCTAGTGTTTGTAAAACTTGCTTAGCTGAGGTCAAATAGCGGTGTATTTCGTCCCCATTACTATCCTCTAAATATTTCTGAAATTGGTGGAGATCAGTAGTCAGATCAGAGATCATCGAAATTAAGTGAGTTCGGTTTTGTAAAAAGATACTATTCCATAGTTCGGGCGATCCTGCTGCTATTCGAGTAGTGTCTCGGAAGCCAGTGGCTACATACTTAGTCGCAATTTCTCCATTGGCTGAAACTTTTCCGACTGCTTCAGCCAAAACAGACGCTACTAGATGTGGCAAATGGCTAGCAGCAGCTAGCAGATAGTCATGCTGATCAGGTGTCAGTAGGTGAACGACTGAACCGACCGATTGCCAAAGTTCAGTTACTATTTTTAGTGTCGATGGGGAAGTATTAACCGTCGGTGTTAGCAAGCACTTAGCTGACTGGTATAGATCAGCATGGGCGGCAGAAACCCCCGTTTTTTCTGATCCAGCCATTGGATGACCACCGATAAAATCCAAGTGAGGGTAACTTGCTAAAAGTTGATCTGCCGCTTGAACTGGCGCAGCTTTAACACTTCCAACGTCAGTCAAAATAAGCGATTTAGAGGACGCAACGTATTCCAATATTCGTTCGATCATAGATACAATTTGATCTACCGGTGTGCAGATAACAACCAAATCAGTATCTAACAATGCTTGACCAAAATCAGTAGTGATTTCGTCCACAGCGCCGCAGTCAAGGGCAACCTCTAGCCGTTCAATTTTTCGACCTAGACCAATTACCCTGCCTGAAAAATGTTTTTTTTTCAAGGCTAAACCAAGGGAACCACCCATCAGGCCCACACCAAGAATAGTGATTTGTTGAATTTGATTCATTCCATTTTGGGTAGTAAACTACCATTGAACTGCTGACATAAAAAAAGCAGGGCCAAAAATTTAGCCCTGCTTTGTAGGTCGTAGGAGATAGGCGTAGCTAAAAGCTACTCTTACCTCCTACGACCGTATCTGATGGACACATACGATCACCTCCTTCTCAGTAAACACACCCCAAAAATATCACGGTTAATATATCATGTCAAGTCAAAAAGAAAGAAGCAACAAAGAGTAATAGCAATCTTGACGAGCTAAATTGTTAGAATGTATGATAGAAGGAGGAGATATGATGCAACATAAAATATTAGCCGAATTTTTGTTTTTTTCTATTGTAGTGATGATTGTTTTTTTGGTCAGTGGCTGCAACGGTGTTCCACCAGAAATGGTAGAAGAACAGATACAAAATATAAGTCTAAAAATTCAGGCAGTGTCACATCAATCCGAGCCACTGGCCCAAGCCGAGGACTATTTGAGGCAAGCCAAAGACGCACAATTAAACAAGCAATGGGAACTGGCTCACTTACTCAGCGAATGGGCCGAGCTAAGAGTCAATGTCGCATTGGCTATTGATAGCGCTGAAAACATAGAAAGACAAGCCAATGAAGTTGAACATCTTCTATCAGAGCAAAAACGAGCTGTCAAATCAGCTAGAACTAATTACGAAAATGCCGAAAACGATCTTTATTTGTTACAGAAGGAGCGTGATCAATGACAAAGTTCCGCTCAAATTTTTTAGTCATATTGAAAAAGTTGGGATTGATTGGAGTAGTGTTATATTTAGGTTGCGGATCAACTAAAGTTGATCCATTGGAATTAGGTCGACACTTTCATCAGGCCGAGCAGGCGATCGAAACGGCCCGACAAAAAAGTGCAAATGAATTAGCAGAATCGGCCTTTTTTCAAGCCGATCAACTCTTAATTCAAGCTAAACAATTACTAGATGATAGCCAACAAGAAGAAGGGTTGAAATTGGCTGTACAAGCACGATCTGCAGCTGATTATGCAGTCGCAATTGCTCGGAAAATTCAGGCGCAAGACAGAATTGAAAAATTGAACAAACAATTTTCGGCAACCCAACTAGAAGAAAACAGTCTAAAAATAAAAGCAGCCCAAGCCTATCAGGCGCTAGCAGAAGAACGGGCTAATCAAGCTGAAGCCAGAGCTGAAATTGCTGAACAAAGAGCTCGTTTAGCTGAGGAGGCTGCGGATCAAGCTGATCAGACATCATCTGCAGAAATTCAGCGTGCAAGCATTCAATTGCAAATTGATCGGGCCAAAATTTATCTAGAAATTGCTAAAGTAGCTGGAGCCGATAATCATGCACCTACTGACTACCTGCAAGCGGAATCGACTATTCAAGAGAGTGAAATACTCTTGAAAGACTACCAGTTCGAAACAGCGAGAGACTTATCAGCTCACGCCGAAGCTTTAGCTCAAGATGTCCAGATGGTCACCATGATGGCTGTAGCAGAAGCACAAGCTAATTCATCCCAAGTCCTAGCGATGGCTGAATTAACCATCCAACAGGTTGAGACCGAAATTCGTCAAGCGATGGAATCTAACGCTGAAATTCACGCAACAGATACACTGGCCAAAGCCAGAAGATTACTAGACCAAGCAAAGTTACAAATCACGGAAGAAAGTTATCAACTATCTTACCGATCAGCCAAACAAGCCCTTGCGCAGTCAGAAAATGCAGCAGCTATTTCTAAGAAGCTCGAACAAGAACGACAGCAAGCGGAGGCAAAAGAAGAACAAATAGCAAAAGCCAAAGATCTGATGTTTAAGTTAGGCGAACAGCTAGATAACGATAGTAACCAACAAGTAGCGACTCGGATCTCGCAGCTAGCAAAAAACAGTTACCAAGAGGCTTTTGCTCATTATCAAAAGGCGAAAACAGCCATGAATCAGGAAAATTATCCTGAAACCTTGGCCAAAGGACAGCAGAGTTTCTCTTTACTCCAAAGCGCCATTAGTACTGCAGATTTTGTTGAGAAAGAAGAGAAAAGTTTAGCGCAGAAACTTAAACAGAAAATGCCCAAAGGCACCAAAATTGAACGCACTGAGAAAGGGGTTATGGTTCGGTTAGACACTGATATTTTTGAACCAAATAGTATTACACTGAACCCGAAACACTATTCAGCACTTAAGCAGTTGGGTCATGTTATTAAATCTAATCCACGCTACCAACTTCGTATTGAAGCACACAGTGACAGTATTGGTTCGGATAAGGCTAATATAAAAATGTCTCAGAAGCGTGCTGAAAATTTTGTTTTATATCTATCTCAAAAATGTGGAGCACCAAAAGAGCGACTAAAAGCAATTGGTTTAGGTGAAGGATTTCCGTTGGCCAGCAACATAAACAAGAAAGGGCGGGCCAAAAATCGGCGGGTAGACACCTTTTTTTTAACTCGTCAAGTATCTGAATAAACTTAAAACCTGAATTAAATTTTGATTATATACTACTAGTCTGTAGTCTAAGCGTCGTCAATTTTTTAGTTAATGTCGTCTGATGGTATCAAGTGTAGCTGCACTTTGATCAAATATTGTCTACAAAAATCACTAGTGCTGTACAAAAAACAATCAGATCAGAGCACAACATGATTAATAAACTGGTTGGATACAACTAACCTGCTCTGCCAGATGTTGAAAAAATCAAGTCAGTGTGTACACATAAGCCTACACTTAAGGGAACTATATTGACTTCACGAGCCTTTCTTTAAATCTATTTCAATTGGGATTTCGATGGGTAAATCAAGGCGGTTTCCCCATTCCTGCCACGAACCAATATAGTTACTTACTCTAGAGTATCCAATCAGTCGAAGAGCTAAATAGGAGTGAGCAGACCGATAACCACCTTGACAGTAGCAAACAATTTGTTTTTCATCAGTTATACCAGCCAATTGATATATCTTTCGCAAATCAACCACTGACTTGAATTGACCATTAGGTTTCAGATTTTGTGTCCACTCAAGATGAATGGCATTTGGGATTGAGCCAGCCCTCTGTGCACGAGCCACCCGACCATAATGCTCGTCAGCAGACCGTGTGTCTAAAATTAAAACATCATCGTCTTCTAAATGTTGAACAATTCTATCAGCATTCCAATGGACATTGGTTCTAGGAGAAATGTCATGAACAGGCAAGGTTGGTGGCTCAATGACTTCCTTTGTAAGAACTTTTCCCATGTTGATCCACGCATTTAGGCCTCCGTCTAGCAAACGAACCTTATAGCCAAAATATTCACCAAACCAGAATCCACGAGCTGATCTCATCCCGGAAATATCATCGTAAAATATGATTTCCTTATCGGCGTCAACACCACGTTTGCTGAATAACGAAGCGATCGTCCACATGAATGCCGTGAAAGACTCTGTACTAGTGTTGTTTAAACTCAGATAAAATAGATCCAGAGACAATGCATTGGGTAAATGTCCAGCTGTGAATTGATGAACAGGTCGAGTATCGATTAGCGAAACCTGATCCAAGCGATCTGCGAGTTCTTCTACTGAGATAAGCAGATGTGTTTTCATTAACCTAACCAACTCATTCTAGTATTAATAATTGAATCTGAAAACATTTTACATTAACAGTTGTCAACAAGCAATATTGAGCCAACACTCTCATCTTTTTTGGAACTATTAACCAATAATGGTAATACCAAAAATAGAATATTTGACTCAGAAGCCGCATCTAGAAGATTATGTTGATGTGTTAACTTCATGAGAATAGACATTTTTGACAATTATTCATTAGTTTGAATTTAATCATATTAAATCAAATTCCCCAAAATTAACACTGACTTAATAAGTTGGACAAAAACGCCAGCAATTCATTGGGAGAAATGTATCATGTTGAAAATTTTTGTCAAAAATAGATTTTGACCTATTACAATAGGTGAATTGTCTTCATAAGAGACGTCAAAATCCCAGTTTTGGTAAATCATTTGCCAAAAAACCAAGTTCTTGCTTTATCAAATCGATTTGATAAACAGAATTATACTGATTTTCATCTTGCTCAAAGTAGGATAGGTCAACTTCGTCTCCCCACCAATTTCTGAGAATTTCCGCAACAGGTACCGCTGTCCAAGAGAGAGGACCAGCTGTATTCATTATTCTAACGCCAGGTTTATAGGAAGCTTCTACAGCCATAGTAAACGCTCTAGCCGCATCACTTAGACTCATAATAGTAATGCTTCCAAGGCTCCATTCAGCTAGGGGTGAAACTAATTTTAGTGGTGGAAGATTTTCGTCCGCACAAACACTGGACAGCCTGAGGTTGATAATATCGATCTGTTGGTGTTGACGATAGTAGTAACGGCTAATTTCTTCCATCAAATATTTGGACATTCCATATCCGTTCCGATCCAGACAAATATGTTCATCCTTGATAGGTAACTGAGTTGGTCGAAACAGTGGGTCTTGAAAGCCTACAGCCGCAATCGAACTGGCTAAAATAAACTTCCTGCAACCCCGAGTTATCAGATATTTTAGTAAACAACGTGTACCTTCCACATTCACCAAAAAACAATCTCGTTCTGTCATACCACCAGTTACAGCACCTAGGTGAACTAAAGTATCAATCTGATATCTGTCAATTTGAGCTAAATCTTCAAATGAGGCAAAAGTCCCCTTGATCCATGGTAAATTAAGGCCTGGATTTTTACGACTCATACAAATTACCCGATGTCGTTGGGCTAAGTTAAAGCTCAATCTTTTACCGATAAAACCACTAGCACCAGTAATCAATACAGTAGTCAAAATATCCCTCCTATAGAACTATGCTATAGGTGTTGCCAATCAATGACAACTCCTAAAATACTATCGTCAATACCGTGATTGATTTGGCTAAATATAGTTGGTGCATCCTGCCAAGCGATACGATGTGTGATACATCGATTCCACTGAAGGGTTCCCATGGCCATATTTTTAATTATGGCTCTTCGACAAGGCTGCCAACCATCATCACAAGGAAAAAACATCTGTAATCTACGAGCGTGGGGGGAGGAAAAATCCATGGAAACTGGTTCACTACCATAATGCCCCTGCCAAATGAAACTGCCAAATTGTCTACAA
>CAYVHK010000125.1:0-13793 GCA_964451145.1 uncultured bacterium
ACCCCCTGCTCCCAAAGCAGGTGCGCTAACCGGACTGCGCTACGCCCCGTCTGAAAAAACCGAGAAAATATACCACATGCCCCAAATAGATTCAAGACAAAAAGCATGTCGCTCATTTGAATAGGGATAGCTAATTCTACAGGCCCTGATTGTTTTTAACACTCTATTGACGAAGAGACGCTTTCATAAATAAAACCATTCTCTTATATCTTCCTCTGATTTTGCAGAAGCTTAAGTGAAATAATAGCAAAAAATCCGCAATCCTGTTTTAGGCTTCTAATGTCTATGGAGCAATTAATGAAAGGACATCCATATTGAGACTAACTTTAATTAGACGCTCGCCAATCAGCAATTAGGAAGCCTATGATTTGACACAGCGGCTTTAAGGCATCAATATCAGTAGGTTGATAACCACCCGGACGACTCGCCAATGCTGCAACCCCAACCAACTTACCGTCCACCAAAAATGGTAAACCTAAGTAGTTCTCAATCTTTCCATGGCTAAAAGGTACGCCACTACTTCGAGAATCGTTTTCGGGGTCATTACTCAACACTGGAGCTTGACTTGTCATTACTGATCCGTTGAGGGTATCCAAATTATGAAATTGAAGATTAGAAAGAATATCAAAAATAGTATAATCAGTCTTATAAATATCGACAACGGCATGGGTTAGTAAATAGGGACGATCCAGCTGGGTATAACAAACCTCAGCTAAAAAGCCAAATTTGCTATTGGTCGCTTGAAGCAGTGATGGGAGCAAGTTAACTAATGCTGACTCAATGGATACCGTTTCACAATAGAGATCTAAGCTATCAACTAAACCTACCAGCAAATCTGTGGAGTGGCTAAATTCCTTTAAACTCCCTTCCAACTCTGAACAAGCACGATCAAAAAATGGACTTTCTCGTTGTTTGGAAATATGAATTAAATCCCTGCATATATTTGACTCATATTTCATTCTTAATGTCTTGTTTTTTTATCTAATTTTACGAGGTTGAGTGAGCCCGATAACGTAGCCAAATAGCATGGCAAACCACTTATCTTGCAATTTGCCAAAAACATCACCTATTCCAGCATTATCCTACTAATACACAGGTGAATTGTCAAGGTCTCCAACGTGTTTTTGCACA
Organism: uncultured bacterium; assembly: GCA_964451145.1. Classification (GTDB taxonomy): domain Bacteria; phylum Poribacteria; class WGA-4E; order WGA-4E; family UBA9662; genus TMED15. The sequence continues at coordinate 1,132 of CAYVHK010000125.1, forward strand.
ATAAACAGAATAAACAAAGAATGTACTTTGTATATCCAAGACCTGCATTATTGCCGACGGACAGATGACCAAGTCGTAGTTAATTTCCCAATTCTATCTATAGACAATTTATTCTCAGTTAAGTGAACAAGACCGGTCTTTTCTGAATTTTTCCCATGGACGATGGAGTGACAATACCAACCGCTCCAACCTTTCTGACCTTTCTCATTAGGTGGATCACCATCATTGACACAAATTCCCATCCCAAATTCCAATCCTTTCTCAAATTTACCTTTTTTTAGAATTTCTTCTGCAGATAGTCTGATTTCATAATAGGTTTTTTTCGCTGCCTCGTCTCTTACAACCACGCACTCTTTCTCTGTTAGACCATTTTTACCAGCCTCTTCGTTGTGAATCACTATCTTTCCTTGAGCAACTCCCATATTGTAGAGCAACATAGGAATACCAGCCTTTCGTTTTCCACTCATCTCTAATGCCATTTGAAGGGTATCTCCATTCCAACCGTTAGGCGGATCATCATGCTTGTCGTCAGTCACTACTAACCCAACATAAAAAGCATCTGGTTGCCAAACCATCATAATTCCAGTTCGATGATCGTCCTTTCCATTCCATTTTCCACCACCATGTTCTTGAAACGCTTTCTTGCCACCATCCCCAGCTGGTAAATCAATAAAGGGTTTACCATTTTTACCAACTACTGTATCGAGCACACCATCCCAGTCTGACATCTTACCGTCGATTTTGATGTCTACGCCTGTTAAAACGTTGTATATATCGTGAGTTTTGCTACGATTCTGAGCAGAGGTAAGGCAAGTAAAAAATACAACTAGCAATAGTGTGTAAGTTATCCAGGTACTGAATTTAGGCATTTCACTTCTCCTACGGTATTCGATATTTTTGGTGATTCTTTAATCAAGCAAACTTACTTGTAATTACATCCAATATGAACTCAGCCTACTAATATGACTTAACTCTGCCAATCAGAACAATTGAATTGTTGTTTTTTACGATATTAGTTCGGGTGGTTCTTGACAGGTCGGGTGAAAGGACCTAAAATAAACTTACTTTAAAAGTGAAATAATTGCAAAACGATACGAGGGATAATGAAGTTTTTAGCGATTGATTTAGGAGCTGAGAGCGGTCGTGGAATTATCGGTTCTTTTGATGGTAGACAGATGGGCCTGAAAGTTATCCACCGATTTCCTAACGGTGGAATCCGGGTGCTTGACAATCTACATTGGGATTTACTGTTTTTGTGGAAAGAAATCAAGCAAACACTACTAATGTCAGCAAATATGGATTTACAATCCGTTGGGATTGATGCTTGGGGTGTTGATTTTGGTTTGTTGGATATCCACGGGCAACTACTTGGTCAGCCGTATCATTATCGAGATGAACGTACTAACGGCATGATGGAAGTCGCTTTTGATCATCTTCCCAAAGAGGAAATATTTGCCCAAACAGGAACTCAATTCATGCAGATTAATACCCTATACCAACTGCTGTCCATGGTAAAAATTGAATCGCCATTGCTTCAACTAGCAGATACTTTTCTTACTATTCCTGACTTGATCAATTTTTGGCTCACTGGTCGAAAAGTAAGTGAATTTTCCAATGCGACCACAACTCAAATACTTAATCCACGGACTGCGAACTGGTCGGAATTGATTTGCCAAAAACTTCAAATTCCATTCGATATGTTTCCGGAAATCGTTTTCCCAGGAGAAGAAATTGGTTCTCTACGATCATCTGTTAGTCAAGAAACAGGACTTGATTCTATTTCAGTAGTAGCACCAGCTTGTCATGACACGGGATCAGCAGTAGCTGCAGTTCCTGCTAATGGTAAAAATTGGGCTTACATTAGTTCAGGTACATGGTCATTGATGGGAGTGGAATTAGACCAACCAATGATTACCGATCAAGCCTTAGCTTTGAATTTTACTAATGAGGGAGGAATTAACCGGACTTCTCGCTTTCTCAAAAATATTATGGGGTTGTGGTTAGTTCAGGAATGTCGTCGAAATTGGGCTCAAAAACAAGGCAAGCTGATGGAATACAATGAACTAACAAAATTGGCAAAAGAAGCTCAAGCCTTCTCTAGCCTGATTGATCCAGACGATATCATTTTCCTGCCAGCTGGTGATATGCCCAAACGAATCACAAATTATTGTTATCGAACCGGACAACCCTCACCTGACACACCAGGTGCTTTTGTTCGGTGTGCTTTGGAAAGCTTAGCTCTCAAATATCGGTGGACATTAGAACAAATTGAATCTGTTACTGGCCGTCATATTGATATCCTGCATATCGTTGGTGGTGGAACTAAAAATCAACTATTGTGCCAGTTTACTGCCGATGCAACTGGTCGGCAAGTTGTGGCAGGTCCGATTGAAGCTACAGCAATCGGTAACATAGTAGTACAAGCTATTGCGACTAACACCATTGGTACACTAACAGAAGCTCGTCAAGTAATTAAAAAATCTTTTTCGCTTCAAATTTACGAACCAAATAACTATCAAAACTGGCAAGAAGCCTATCAAAAATTCTTGCAAATTACCAAACTTGCGGAGTCATAATGGGGCAAAATATCCGAGTTACAGTCTGGAACGAAAATCTACATGAGCAAAATAACGAAGCGATAGCCAGACTTTACCCTGAGGGTATCCATGGTGCTATTGCTAATGGGCTTAACGAACATTTGGCGATCGATGTTCATTGCACTACTCTGAATGAACCTGAGCATGGTTTAACAGAAGCAGTTCTTGACCAAACTGACGTACTAATCTGGTGGAGCCACTTAGCGCATCATCAAATTAATGATACGATTGCAGCCAGAGTGCAAGAAAAAGTCCTCGATGGAATGGGATTGATTATGTTGCATTCTACTCAGGGAGCTAAGATTTTTAAGTTGCTGTTAGGAACCAGCGGGGCTTTGAAATGGAGAGAAGCTGGCGAAAAAGAACGGATTTGGGTCGTTGAGCATGGACATCCGATTGCCAATGGTTTAGGGGAATACTTTGAACTGGAAGAGACTGAAATGTATGGCGAGCCATTCGATATCCCAGCACCTGACAACTTAGTTTTTATCAGTTGGTTTGCTGGTGGTGAGGTTTTTCGTAGCGGTTGCTGCTACTATCGAGGAAAAGGCAAAGTTTTTTATTTTCGCCCCGGACACGAAACTTATCCTATCTACTACGACCCAAACATCAAACGGGTAATGGCAAATGCCGTCCTGTGGGCAAAACCGACAGTACCAGTCAAAGGCTTGCATATTCGGCGTCTTACCAATTCATTGCCGTTGGAAAAGATTTGAAAACGGCAAAACAAGCAATCTAGTTTAGCAACTGGGCTGAATGAGACTTTAGAGATGCTTCGCCTTGAAACCCTGTTTCTTGATAGATAATAATACCTTCCCTATTAATAAAGAAGGTTGCTGGAATTCCGCTCACATTATACTGGCTAGCCGCACTTCCAGCATTAGTCAAAACAGGATAGCTGATATTGTTCTGGGCGAACTCTTGGAGTGTCGTTATTTGTTGATCAACACTAGCTCCTAATACAACCAAGCCGTCGGCCTGATTTTCTTTATACAGTGCTTCTAGGTACGGAACCTCCGTACGGCAACTGCCTCACCATGTAGCCCAAAAATTCAGGACTACAGCTTTGCCTTTGAACTCTGAGAGTGTAACAGTATTTCCATCAACAGTACGTAAGGTGAAATTTGGGGCTGTTTTTCCAACTAGTGCTGTAGGTGAACTGGCTGAAGAAGATGAGTCGGTTGACCGATTTTGAGCTGACTTTTGGAGGCCACTCATCAGCCGATTGTTACGCCTGTCTTGAGCTTTTTGCATTGCCTCACAGCCGAGTAAACTAATGGCCAATATGGTAGTCATCAATACCATTGAGTAAGACGTTGAAAAACATTGCGTTTTCATTTAAAATCCTTTAGAATCTTGTCTTGCCGCCAATTCTAACTAAATCAGAAAGGGATGTCAATTGAAAGAAAAAGAAGTCGCTATATCTGCCGCCACTGTAGCCGGCGAAGTAATAATGCAGTATTACCAAAGCAATTATGAAGTTACAGACAAAAGCCCAAATAATCCAGTTACCACCGCCGATTTAGCCGCTAATGAACAAATCAAAAAAATCATTACTGGTACATTTCCCCAAGACGGCTGGTTGTCAGAAGAAAGCAAGGATTCATCTGATAGACTCGATAAAGACCGAGTTTGGATTATCGATCCGATCGACGGCACACTCGAATTTATCGAGGGACTCTCACAATTTTCCGTTTCCATTGCCTTGGTTGAAAGTGGTTCTCCTGTCGTTGGCGTTTTGAATAACCCTGCCACAGCAGAGTTATTTGTAGCTGTTGAGGGAGAAGGGGCATATTTAAATGGTGAGCGATTAAACTGTTTACCTTGCGTAAATGCCGATCAGACTACGCTTTTAGTCAGTCGAACTGAACATCGTCGGCGACAGTTGGAAATATTTGAACCTGAAGTGAAAGAGCTGAAGTATATTGGTAGCGTGGCCTACAAGTTAGGCAAGCTAGCATCTGGAGCGGCACATGGATACCTAACAGTACAACCCAAAAATGAGTGGGACATCTGCGCCGGCGACCTGATAGTCAGGGAATCCGGGGGGGTACTATGGAACAAGGAAGGAGAGCCGATTCAATACAACCAACAAAATCCAAAACAGCAGGCGGGAATGTTCGCAGGCAGACCAGAGCTGGTGACAAGGCTAATTAGTTTGTATCAAAAAGTCTCTAGGAAATGCTATCAACAATAATCCCACCACCAACTAATCCACCAGAAGCATCCCGTGCCACTGAAGCTCCACCAACACCAGACAAACCGATGTTGTAGGACTTTCCTTTGATGGTACTTGAGGAATGAGGAGAACGACTGGATTGAGAGGCCTTGTTTCGTGCTTCTAAAAACTCGGTCTTTCCGAGCCCAATGGACGGCCTTGGAAAGGCTTGGCTGGTGTTAATCAATGGACGCACTTGTGCTAACCCTTGCGGGGATGCTGCTGATGTCGAAGCTGACGATAATACCGGCATGCTACCAAACTCCTTGGGACTATAATTTTGCCCTCTAGCGAAGACACGCTCATAATCTAACACAAAACAAATTTATAATCAACACTTTTTTGGGTGTATAACTTTCTATTATGACAAAACTAACACACTTTGATGAAAAAGGTCGGACACATATGGTTGATGTAAGTCTTAAAACCGAGACTGAACGGATTGCAGTAGCAAAGGGAACAATATATGCCCAACGTGAAACAATTTTGCAAATTAACCAATGTGAGTTTGCCAAAGGCGATGTTTTAGAGGTAGCACGCTTGGCAGGCATAATGTCTGTTAAACGTACACCTGATATTATTCCATTGTGCCACGCAATTCCGATTACTGGCGTTATTCTGCATCTGTCAACTCATTTGGACCAGTCTTGTGTTGAAATTGAATCTAATGTCAAGAGCGTGGGCCGAACGGGTGTCGAAATGGAGGCGCTTACTGCTGTTTCCGTAGCTGCCTTGACTATTTATGACATGTGCAAAGGAGTTGATCGTACGATGCGAATTTCTGACGTTCGCTTAATCAAAAAAACCGGAGGTAAAAGTGGGGATTTTCAGGCCGAGTAAACTCTATTGTTCAGAATCGGTTGAGTTGAGGACAGCAATTTTTCCACTACGTTGTATAGATCGCCCAGAATTGGTAGCTGTTAGATTAAAAATATAGATGCCAGGTGCTACACGACGTTGATTTTGATTGAGACAATTCCACTTTAGGTTGATATTTGAACCAGTAATATTCGATAGAATACTGGAGTAAATCAGTTCACCTGTCACACTATAGATATCCCATTCAACATCCGCTGTTTTGGTTAGTTGGAAATGAATTTGGGCTTGTTCAATTACTGGATTAGGATATGCGAAAATTGGGCCAACAAAATCAAAAATGTCTTCACTAAAAAAAGTATCCTTAAATTGAGTGGCATTTCCAGCACGATCAAAAGCTGTAACGTTTAGGGTATGACGACCCGAAGGTAAACTACCTGGTAGATATGTTAACTTACTAATAAAAGAGTCCACTAGGCGAAATCGCATTCCCTTATTGATTGTCTGATTTGTCAGAGAATCGGTCAATGTGACCGTCTGGTTTTGGTCTATTTGCACTAACAATCGATCAATCCCCGACCCCTTATCCGCAATTTTTAGTTCAATCAATTGCTCATTAGTCTGATAGGGTTCGATGGTGGGTGAGTTCCGATCTATTAACAAGCCATAACTGCCTAATTTATCAATAATTGCCACCAAATATATCTGGTTTTCAATGCTCGTTCGTTGAACCTTGGCAACCGGTTGCCAAGATTGTTGCCAATAAAACAAAGCTGTTGATTCAAGTGTTTGTCCCAAGTGTTGTGATGGAATACGTAACTCAAAAGTCGACTGTTGAAGAACTTCCGCAGTTACATCCAATTTAATTTCATGAACTGGATAGACAATTTCAAGCTGTCGATTCTTCGCATCTTGTAGTTGACGCAGTTCGCGATTTGCATTGAACCCATCTTGACTACAGAGTTGTGGGTTTAAATTCATTTGTGGATTCAAAAAAGTCAAACTAGCGCCCCGAGGATGCTGCATTTGATAAGGAACTAACGTTGAGCTATAACCCTGTCTTTTTTGGGGAAAAGGTAAAATTGGCGATGGTTGGAATTGGTTTTGATCAGTATAGTAACCAATCCGTTTGAGCATAACTAATCTATTCTCACTTATGCTCAGATCTGCGGATAGGTCAAAGCTGTTAGTCTGTGAAGTTAATTGAAATTGACCTTGGTAGATAAACAAACGACCCAATTCGGGTGCAGTCAACTCGTTCTTGAGATGGTCTTCGACCATTTCGCGAGTTGATTGTGGCTCAAGTTGTTCCAATGAAACTAATTGTAGATCAATGCTATAGGCTCGATGTATATCCTGACGGTGAAGAGCGGGAATAGTTGTTACTTTCGCATTGCCAACAGTTGTAAGAATTTTATTGGAAACCAGATGTACCCACAGATAGTTTTCATCTCGGATTGCGGAAAGCGAGGCGTAAAAAGTTTGGCGATCAATGGTAAATCTAGCTGAAACTGGAACCGATCGATTACCCTGTATATCACTAACTTGTAATTTAAATTGATGTTGGCCTTGACTTAATTCTTGAGCTGGTCGATAAACAAACTTGCCAGTCTCAGGGATAAAAGTGAATACATTTCCATCAAAATTAGCAAATTGAATATCTTTCGGCATGTCAGGTAGTTTGTTTGGGTCGAAATGGAATTTCTGATCATCAAAGTCGAAAGTTAACGAAAACGGATCTATTTTGATGTTATCTAGCAAACGAGTGGAAACAACAAATTCTTCTTCCGGGAGGTTTAAAACTTGGTCATTAGCAGGAAACAAATCCACAATTCCTGGTGGATATGTATCGTTCGGAGCTAAGGGACCAACTTGATTTTTAGTTTCAGTAGTACTGTATATGACACGTCGAAATAATTGGGATTGACGACTAAATTGATCCTTGGCGAGAACCGAAATCGTATTAGTACCAAATTGCAAACCTACACTTCGACGAAAAGTACCATTAGAATGGACAGGAATAGTAATTACTTTTTCTTCTTTTGTTGACTGTTGCTGAATTTGAATTGTTGAATTGTCAGTATTGCCTGAAATTAAGACATAAGGAACTGGAGAAATCATAAAATCATTAGGCTGATTCAGTGTTAGGACAGGTGGATTCAGATCCTGAATAATAGTTCGATACATTTCAGTTGTTCCCAAAATGGAGGAGACTGCCCGCAGGTGTAATAGGTTTTCTCCTGTCTTCAACAAAATTCTATTAGTAAACAAGCCTCCATCCTCTACCATTACTCGGGTATTGTTCACGTAGAGTTCAGCATCACTGGCAACTTGTCCTCTTAAGGTAATTATTTTTTGATCGGTAATTGTGCCATCAAAAGGGGTAAAAATCTCTAAGGTTGGCTTATGATTTTCCACTAAAACGATCTGCTGATCCGTCACTGTTTGATTGCCATCTGGATGATTAGATACAACCGTTAAACGCAAGATATATTCTCCACTCAACCGTCGTGTATCCCATTGTCCAAGAAAGCCAATAGTAGTAACTGGCTGGGTTGAACGGCCACCGATTGGAATCCAATCTCGTACGGAAGAGGATACAGAAGCATAATGGAGATAAAACTCCTGAAATTGTGGCCCCCGTGCTAGACCGATCAAATCGACTTTCCCAAATACTAGATCTTGGTTATAAGGTTTGATAATTTGGGCTTCAACCTGCACCGTGGGAAAGATAATTGGGTTGATGTATAGCTGATCTTTGGACTGATATATTAATTGCTTGATAGTCGGTGCCCAATTTGCCGAAGTAACTGAGATTCCAAGTGGAGTTAATCTGGTCGGTGGCTTGACTTCAGAAGTCGTGGAATTCAATAAAGTAGCGACAAATGCTGTTTGGTAATTGCCTGGCTGGTCCGTTAAAAATAGAATATATTTACCATTAGGTGCCCAACGAGGTTGGGTTTCATTCGCAAAACTTTGTCTCAGCAATTGTTCTGCGGGTTCCTCATTTCGTTCGACGTTAGTTAACCAAATATCCCAGTTCCCTGTCCGATTTGATTGAAAAGCTATTCTAATCATATCAGGAGACCAAGTCGGAAACATGTCTTGGTGATCATTTCGAGTTAACTGGCGATAAGTTGTTGGTTGTGGATTAATTCGAGCGAGTAAAATTTCCTAATAATTAATATGTTGAATAGCAACATCCAGCTGATCTCCTTTTGGTGACCAACTAGCCGTTTGAGCCGGTCGATCTAATTGGCGTCGCAGACCGGTACCATTGGTATTAATTGACCAAATTTCCCAATCTAACTGATTTGAGTTAGTTTGTGGTCGTTTGGATTGAAATGTAATTTTTTCTCCGTTTGGATGCCAAGATGGATGTAAATCAATCCACTGATCCTGGGTTAACCTAGTCCTTTTATCCGAGGATAATTCCAAAATCCAAATATCAACTGAACCACCAGCGTTGCTAGAAAAGGCAATAAAACTTCCATCTGGTGACCAAGCTGGCGTGTAATCCGATACATCGACTCGGTTTGACGTTAAACGATGGCCTGAGCCTCCTGAGATGGAAAGTGGTTGTTGATTATCGATAATTACCAGAGACTGAATGGCAGTTTGATTTTGAACGGAGTCAGCAGCTATCAAAGATAAGGTGTAAATTCCGTCTAACCCCTTTGTATCCCAAACGTAAATTCTTTCGCGTTGAAAAGGTGTTCGGATCGGCGGACCCAAATTTTGCCAATTATCCGATAAAATTGGCAAACGACCAACTCCCAAACGAAGCTGACAACTAATCAAATTATCGTCCAAACAGGTAGCTGTTACCATTACCTTTGGTGAAATAATAACGGGAATTTGGTCAGCATTCTTTGTATTAAGTGAAATTGGTATTGGTGTATGAAGTTCAAGTTTGGGTGGATGATAATCGACATAAACCGGTTTTGATGGCAATGAAAATGGGCTTTTATTGCCAACTGAATCAACGGCCTGAATTTGGAGCCGATAAGATGTGTTATTTATAGGTGGTGGATAACTAAAACGAAGTTGATCTGTTTGACCAACCTTTTCGAATTCGGACTGATTGATAGAAATCCAGACTTGATAATTAGTAGATCCTGACGTTTTTTCCCAGACAAAAATTAAATTTTGATCATTATCAAAACCGGGTGGTGCATCAAGATCAACATGATTAGGTCGATACGGTCTTTCAGGTGATTCGGTATCTCTTCGTCGATAAAGCAGGCGGTTTGGTCCTTGACGGATTGATTCTACCCAAACCAAATGTACTTCATATCGATATGAAGAGACTGCTGGCCAAACAGGGCTGTTTTCAAACCTAAGTCGATCTGATGGCAGAAAGGGATTATTAGTCGACCACTGAAGATCGTATTCAGAAAAGTAAAGTTCCCAATTGCCAGAGCGACCATCGCGCCAAAACAGCCATGTCTGATCATCTGCAAGCGCTACTTTCGGTGAAATTGACTCGGCAGAGTTATTGGTAACTTGATATATTTGGTAAGTACTTGGTTTGTTGGGATCAAAATTTTGAGCTACCCATATGTCTGAAGGGTCTAGGGATTGACGACGAGATTCCCATGTCACCGTGACGATCGGTTTACCAGCACGCCATTCTCTACGATCGCTCATATCGACCATTGGTCGGCGAGAATGGCCAGGGGAAGACAATCTCCAATTAGAACTACCAATTAAGCCGAAATATTGCTGGGCATAAATTTGTCCGGTCACTTCTCGGTGGTCTCGCCACACAACGATTGCCGATTGAAAGCCAGCTGCGACATCTGGCTCTACAGACTCCCACTGGGTAGTTAATGACTCGACTTTTCGCCAAGTTTTTCCTTGATCATCGCTAATGGTAATTTTGGCTTGATTGTCAAATGACTGAACTGACTCGGGTGATGAAGCTTGCTGCCAAACAACATAGATGAAATTATTGGAGAAGATTTTGGTTGCTGCAATTCGAGGACGACGACCATTCGTTGATAGTATTGTTTGGTGTTTCCAAATCATTCCATCATACAAAGCAAATTTAATTGTTTCCTCCTCTTGCCAAACTAGATAAAGGTTACGGCGGTCAAGGTCTATATCTGGCTCAATGCTATCGGCGATGGTTTGGGTAACTCTTTGATCGATAGTCCAATGTTCCCCTCCATCGGCACTCTGCCGAAAAAAAATTTCGTTCGATTTCAAACGATCATCTGACCAAACAACGTAAACATTATTTGCCCAAGTTGCCACACTCGGTTGTGTAGCCGAACTGTTGGCTAACACTACAACTTCCGTCCACTGCTGATCAGCCCAGGCCAATTCGAAAACTAAGCCACAGATCAAACCTAACAAGTAGACTCGCGCATTATTGATACAGACTCGTGGTATAAAGAATTGGCGTATAGACATTAATTGTTAACCAAAGGTGAAGTAGAATAAATCAGGGGGCGGATTCCGCGGTTTCAACAACCGTACTTACCTGATCGGATTCAACTTTACTGAAACTTTGACCAGACACTGGTTGATCAACATAAGTCAAAATTCGGTCTAGGTCAAGCAGAACATGGGGTAAATCCTTAACAATAATTGAATTGGTATTGATATCCACCACAATAGGAGTATCATTAGCACTCAAAAACGGCATAACAATTGGAATCACTGAGGTCGCTGAGATATGATGAATTTTGAAAAATTCTAATTCTCGCAAATCAAACATCTCAACTATTGGTTGACGTGATGAATCAGCGATCATTTCAGACTCTGTCGGTCGATTTGATGTATCCGAATGATTGTCTTGGTCAGATAGTAGATCTGGTTTCGTTTCTGTTTGTGAGGAGACCAGTTCCAGTCGTTGCTGCTGGCCTAACAACCAAGCTAACGTTCGCTTCTTGTGACGCAACTTGCGTTGCAAAATACGAACTTCATCAGAATTAGGATTGGATTTCACTAACTCTTCAATTCCTTGACTCGCTCCTTGAATTTCAGCCTGTAGTGTCTGAATTCGGGCCTCTATTTGTTCTTTCGATGGTGGCGGTTGACGGCGAGTTTGATTAGGAAAATTTTGCTGAATCTCTCGCATCCTTTTCTGAATTGACTGTACACGACTAACGGTTTCAGTTGTAGATTGTTCAGTTTTTTTTTCTGTGTCAAATAAGTTAATATTGGGCAAGGAAATCCCCCCCCCAAACTGCTGGCTTAACTGTCGTAATTCCCCGGCCAACCGATTAAATTCAGCTTGCAAATCAACACGTTCTTTCTCAGATAATTCTGAGCGTTGATAAGTAGTTTTTGGCTCAGTTTTGATGGAAGATGCAGTTTCAGAGATCTGCGACCAAGCTATTGGATTATTCAACCAAGTTAGGGTTACAACCAGCAAAAGTAGACTTAGTTGTTTCTTAATCATTTTTGTAAAAAATCTCAATCAGAAATGGTATTGAACGGAAGTATAGCACTGACTGAACTAATCATCAATAACAGAAAAAATAACTAGTCGGATGTAGTAGGGTTTTCTTAGATCATACGAGGGATACGGATTAGACATAGCACTAATTTTGCCACAATAGAATCAGTTCAATGATGAACTCAAGTTCTACAAAATACTAAAGTCTACATTGATTCTAATAGGGTTAAAGCTATTACTATCTTAACTTTCATCAAATTTTGGCGTTTAACTTCTAGATCGAACTGAAAGCTAGAATTGAGATGAGCAATATAGCTTGCGACTTAACTAGCAAGATTTTCGATTTTACACAGGTTCTTTCGGTCCTAATCTAGTATCGTATACTACATCGGAATCAATTATAAAAACATCGATAACTTTCGAATAGCTAGATTTGCAAATCAAATCCTTTTGGCGTAACTTCTCATTAACAGTTTTATATCTCAAACAAATGGTTTTGATTAATGCCTAGATAGTTCAAAATTTGCAAATCAGACGGATTATATTGTATGTCCTCCGGTTTGTGAGCATCAGTTCCTAAAGCAAATTTAACCTCGAACTGTTGGCTTCGAATAACCAATTG
>CAYVHK010000126.1:0-13781 GCA_964451145.1 uncultured bacterium
CAACTGGATGAGCAGGAGAAGAACCGCGTCGATCGAATTCTCGACGATCTTCGATCAGAGACAATGAACTGACTGAAGGCCACAGAATCTATACGGCTGGAATGAGACTGAACGGGAGATCATGGTGTTATCAAAGACCCACATTGATATGGGAAGCGCTATTTTTGTCCACTGTGGTTTCATACTGGACGTTCTTCTAGGGTGACTTTTTTCATTTTTTCAGTTGTATAAATAAAAGATCAGTCAATCCAAACTCTTCAGGAGTTCCAGAGACATATATGCCAATGAACATAATAAACAAAATGGCATAAGGTCAGCTAGAGAAAGAAAGGTAGTGTAAATGTTTAAAAGGATTAGTTGTTGGTTTTTATTTTTATTGGTCTTTTTTAGTTGTGCTGATGAGTCTTCTGATGAGAAAGAAAAGTTACTCAAGGATTTAGTTAAAGATGAAGTTACTGTAGAAGTAGAATTGGAGAAAGGGGTTGCTTGGGAAACAGATGGTAAAGATATGGTGTTGATTCCGGCGGGTTCTTTTGAGATGAGGGATTCAACAGATGAAACTAAGAGTTGGATGAAGCCTTCAAAACCGGTTCACAGGGTAGAACAGGATGCCTTCTATATGGACGTCCATGAAGTGACAGGCGGTTAGTTCATGGCTTTTCTGGAAGATAGCGGCTACGATTGGGGTGTGGGACAGACTTTACCATCCGATGATTCTGGTAAATTGGAATGATGCCACAGCCTACGCCAAATGGGCGGGTTTATAAGGGTGGACTACTGCCATCTTAGCTCCGTCTTTCTTCCAAATGATCTTTTTAGATTTAACAGTTTTGAGTTTTTGAGGATTAGAAAGAACTGGTAGATCTTCCTCTTTAGCATAAAGAAAAAAGCCCAAAATTAATAAAAAATAATAACTAATATTTTTAAACATAAAAGAAACCTTTTTCAGTATGAATATTTAATATCAACCACACATCGAACCCCTAGGGGGCTATAGTACCTAAGATTCGGATCGTAGGTACGGTTAAAATAACCGTTTTAGTTTTTGTTGGTTATCTTCTGGTTGATTGATCATATAATTCACATAAAAGACGGAAATTTGAGTTTAGATGGATGACTTAAAGCATTATGAAAAATAGAGGGCATTACAGTGAAGATAATGTCAAGCAACAGGAGTCAAGCTGCAAGATCAAGATAGCAAGTGCGACAAAAATGTAGCAGCAAGTTGAGAGTTGTTGACAAGAAGATAATATTACAAAATTGATTGGAAGAAAAAACGGAAAAGCTGAATTGGCTGGGTACAAGGCGCAAATTAGGCCTTTAAAGGTGCCTGAAAAGCCTTAAGCTGATTTTTAACCCTTCAAACAAAGGGAATGCCAGAACTTGACACCCCACCCTTAAATCGAATCCTGAGTGGTTTGATTTTTTGAGAAATGAGAATGAATTTGGCTGTCAACAACAAGAGAAAGCGAAAAATTCTAGTGAATTTATTTAGGTAACATGTGAATGACAGATGCAGGTTATGTAGAATTTTGCCCTCAAATTTGGTTCGATTAATTGAGAATCAAATTTTTTCTACGAGTTCGAAAACTCCTTGGTGAAACCAGTCTTTGAGGATAGTTTTTTCTCTAAGTACCCGTTTGGGTATCCAGCCTTTGGATAGGTCGAGATCGATATCTGATACTACCAACCGGTTTTCGAAGTATCCAGCTTCCAATATCACATTGCCATCAGGGGCAACGATTTTTGAATTGCCGTGCGAAGAACCAGGATCAGCCAAATTGGAAGGATTCCCCGGCGTATTCGCCATCAGTAAATAGATGCTATTTTCAGTGGCACGTGAGATTGGCATAGCACGGTATGCTGAAAGTTTATTTTCCGATAGTAAGTTAGATTCACAAGAGCAAAAAATGCAGATCTGTGCTCCCATTGCCGCAGGCAGTCTCACTAGTTCCGGGTAACGGACATCATGGCAAATGATAAAGCAACATGTAGCACCAGATAGATCAATAATCGGTATTTTATTTTGTGAATTCCGACACCATTTTTCTCCTGCTAGGAAGGTCTTTGCATAGCGATGTTTTAAACTCCCATCTGAATCGAAAATTGCCAAGTCATTGTACCAAGCTCCATTTTCAAAACTAGCAGACCCGACAACGACAGCAATTCGATGATCGTAGCATAATTTACCGATTTTAGCCTCTGCCTCCTCAAAAACTGAAGGTTCCATTTGTTCCCAATAATCCTGACGACAGCAATATCCAAACAGGCATCCTTCCGGAAAAGCTAAAATCTGTACTCCCTGTTCAGCTGCCTCCTGTATTCCGGCGATAATTCGCTCAAGGTTTTCTAGGACGTCTGTTCCTGTCAACAATTGATAGGCTGCAATCCTCATTTTCACTCATCCATCAGTAGTTAATTTTTACACATAACTGGTCTAGTCCGATCAATCTTATGTTTATTCATTGTAGGTTAGAGGTGATATGTTGTCAATTCAAATAGCAACACATCACCTCTAATCTGTTGGACGCTGTTAATCAATTATAATGATGAAAACAGATTACAATTATATTGATGGGGAAAGACATTCATCTGTAGAGGAGTCGATATAGTGAAAATACGAGATAACATAGATTTGGTTCTCGGATTTAATCAAATCTGTTAAGTAATATTAAAACCTTAGTTTTTATCCTCGATTCAGCAAACATAATCACTGATGATATCTGAATAGAAACTACTATTAACTTCCAATTGACCTGATCAGAATAAGTTAAAAGAACACCAAATGAGGTATTTATCATCCTCCAAATAAATTAATTCGAAATAAAACAGGAAAATGATCCCAGTTGATTTTCTCAGACAACCAATTCAGGTTATGTCCATTTTGGATTATTAATTAATTTCATATTTACCGACAACAAATAAAGACCAACTATAAAGAGAATTCAATTATAATTGATAATCAGATGTAATCAAAAGGTGAAAATGGAATCAGAAATATGCACTTTATGCCGTCATAATCGAATTTCCCTGCTGCTTGTTGATAAGAAGTCCGCAGGAAATTAGCAAAAACACTATACGATTCTGATGGGTGTAATTTGTGTCTCTACAGTCCTTCTAACTCAAATTAATCGTTACTGAATAAATGGCTACTGTTGACGTATTTAGAATGATATAGTCTAATATATCATGGCAATTGGTAGAATTACGATCAGTACATAGATAAGTTGCTACAGTAATAGATAAAGATAAGAAATATAAATAATTATTTATAAATTTCTAAAAACAATAGAGGCTGTTTTTCCCCTCAATATATTAAGTGATTCTATAGAGTAATGTCTTCTTGTTTCATTTCCAATCTAAACGTTTAAGATCAAAAAGTTGTTTTTATAGATATGTAATAGATGTAATTTTATGAATTTCACAATAAAAATGATCGTATCAGAAAAGAAGTGCCAATTGGGAAAGAATTCGGCTTATAAAATCTGGTCAGTAATCACTATATAAGGAAATATTGATGATCTACGACAATGGCACCCGAACATTCGATTGTACACCAACCCTAACTGACACTCAGATCCTGAACTTTTGCAAGCAAGGATACCTAATAATTCCTGGCGTTGTGCCTGATGAAATCAATCAACGCACATGCGATTATCTAGAGGGGAAAATACCGGCCAATCCCAGCTTTATTCCTGCCGGCATGAGCCAAAAAGATTTGGATCGTATACGTGCCTCGCACGAACCCAGTACTATTTTTCTAGAAGATTGGTTCATTGAACACGTACTGCTTGACGAATCACTAACTGGTATCATGCGTTCGCTACTGGGCAGAAACGTCGGATTACCCATTCTGGCCAGCCATCACAAAGTACAATGCCCAGCCGAAGCTCAACAGTGGCATCATGACGACGATCGTGTTTTTGGGCCTGAACTTAACTTCCTAGAAGTATTCTATTTCCCCCAAGATACGCCGGTCAAATTGGGGCCAACTGAATTATTGCCAGGCTCACATCTAGCGCTTACCCGTCGTGAATTAGAAGATGAAGGCGTGTTCAGTGAAGGGCCCGCTGGTTCTCTGGGTATCCATCACCAAAGTATTCTCCACCGTCGTGGAAAATCCACTGCAACTGGGCTTAGGCACATGCTCAAGTACAACTACTGGCGCACCGTGCCACCACAGAGAGATTGGATCGTCGAGACGGATTTCGATTTTCACACAGCTTATTACGGAGGTCATAATACGGCGCAATATGTCGCACATATGTTTTACTGGTTGTGTGGTAAGGGAGATGAGTACCGGATCATTGGTGGTCAAGGATGGCCTTGGTCAACCAAAAACCAAATCGGTCCATCGTACGGTTTCGGAGCGACTGAAGGGTATTTGCCAGACTGGCGAAAGGGCAATCAAGATGGCTATGCCAGATAAACTAAAACTCATTTTGTAGGTTTGTTTTTTGACCAAAGCGAAAGCCGAAAATCATGGACAAGATATTCGAAGAAAAAACATGTCTACTCTATAGTGTTTTGACTCTCGTTTAATGAAAACACCTATCGATATCCACTTAAACAAAGTATTAAAAGTGTAGGTTAAAAACAAGAATTGCAAAAAGTCATCCATACAATTCGATTCGTAATTTACGTCTACAGTTGAGAGGTTGTATATCAGGTTAATTATTAAGTTAAGGTAGCTTTTAAGATGAAGATATTGTTGTCTCTGTTAGTAATTTATATCTCTTTCTTATCTGCGGACAGTCAATATTGGAATCAGTTTCGAGGTTCAAATGGGAATGGGAAATCGAATACTAAAAATCTTCTTCTTCAGTTTAGTGAAAGTATAAATGTCCGCTGGAAAACACTCATTCACGATAAAGGTTGTTCTTCACCTGTAGTTTAGAGAAATCAGATATGGTTAACCTCAGCATATGTAGATGGAACTAAGTTATTCGCCGTTTGCGTCGACTTAGAAACGGGAAAAGTGATTCGCGATATCAAGGTTTTCGATGTAGCAGAACCGCAATCAGAGCATCCAAATCTGAACAGCCATTCAACACCTACCCCGGTTGTCGAAGAGGGTCGTATCTATGTCCACTTTGGTACTTGTGGCACTGCTTGTTTAGACACCAAAACAGGAAAGAAATTATGGGAACGTCGGAATCTAAACTGCGACTATCGAGTTCGTCCAGCCTTTTCTCCGATTATCGATGATGATTTGTTATTCCTAGTTTTCGATGGGGTTGATGTTCAATTTATTGTTGCTTTCGAAAAAGGGAGTGGCTAAACGCGTTGGTTGGGAAACCGACAAGTGAATAACGATTCGGCTCAGGTTCTAGTGGCTAGTGGTTTAGAAAAATGTGATGTTCAAGAAACCTTAAAAGAGAAACCAAATGATAACCAAAAATCCTATGCAACTCCTAGCATTATCAAACACAAAGGTCAAAAGCAATTGATAAGTCCAGTGGTTGAAGATATTTCTTCCTATGATCCGAAAACAGGTGAAGAATTGTGGCGGGTGTGTCATCAAGGTTGGGGTTGGAACGTTGATTATGGTAGCGGATTGTTTTTTTAGTACTGGAGTAGCCAAAAATTTATTGGTTGTTGACCCATCAGGCCGAGGGGACATTACCGACACTCATGTGGTTTGGAGCTATCAGCGAGATAGTCCTGAAATTACATCACCAGTAAACGACCTAATATTCATTAACAATGAAAGAGGTGTAGTTTCTTGTCTAGAATCAAAAACTGGGAATGAAGTGTGAAAAGGGCGTTTAGGCGGTAACCACTGGGCATCCCCTATTTGGGCCAATGAAAAAATTTATTTCTTCAACCAAGAAGGGAAAATTTCGGTTATCTTGGCCAACCGAGAGTTTCAATTGTTAGCCAAAAAAGAGCTGAATGGAGTCTTTATTGCATCTCCAGCAGTAGCTTGGAAATACAACGATCCTTCAATCAACAACAGACCTATATTATCTAGCTGACGGTTTTGATCGAGTTGTATTCAAAGTCAAATCCTCACCCAAAATAACAGTTAAAAAGGAAGAAAAAGAAAAAAATATCAGATCGGAGTTAAACAACAAATTTAGGGGTGGCCCAACTATTTCCGAACTGCTTCAAAACAACAAATTTGTCAATCTATTGAAAGCGAAAAATTTCAAAATTTGCCGAAAGAAGTCCAAAGCGAAATTCGATTAATGGCTAAAAATACTTGCTCAAAAAGGGAAATTAGTGTAGTGATGATTCACTTGTTGTGGGAATACTCCATTTCACCAGAAAAAAATGAAGGATCTGCCGATCTACGCGTGAGCTAAACATATTAGAGTCGTGTCTATCTGACTGATACACATCTTTTTTGAATATTTTAGTCAAAAAACTAATTTCTTGGTTTATTCCAACTTTTTTAACAATTCAGGTCTATGCTGAAGACGAAACAAATAAGGTTCTGAGAATAGATGATCTTTTTCCCTCCGATCACATCTTAGATGTGAAAATTACTATCGATCCCAAGGATTGGGATACCATTCGTCACCAAAGTCAAGATTTTCAAACTGCCCTAGCGGCTGATCGACAGGATCATCTTATTAATTCTCCTTATACTTATGTTCAGGCGAGTGTTTCTATCAATGGCGTTGAATTTCATCAAGTAGGCATTCGAAAAAAAGGGTTTCTTGGTTCGAAAAATTCTACTCGCCCATCTCTTAAAATTAAGCTTAACCATATCGATAAAACAAGACAAATCCATGACACAACCAATTTGACTTTTAAACCAGCAAGACATCAGCTTGATCAGTCAGTTTATTTATGGGCTATAGATTATTCAATGCCGCTGGTTCACCTGCTCCTCGTTGTGCGTATGCTCATTTAATTGTTAATGGTCAAAGCTTGGGCATTAATTCGTATATAGAAAGAATACATCGCCCCTTTTTAAAACGAAATTTTGGTAATGATAACGGAGTCTTATACAAGGGAACACTAGTTGTTTTTTACCCTAACTGGGCCGGTAGCTTTGAAAAAAATTGGGTAAAGACAAAGCCGGTCGCTAAAAAATTAAGCAGTTGATTCAGATATTACGCCTGCCCAATGAAAATATAGAGACTGATATAGGCAAATTGGTTGATTTGGATTCTTTCTATACCTTTTGGACCATAGAAGGATTATTGGGTTTTTAGGATGGTTATTCAGGAAAGCGAAACTTTTTTTTATCTCAATCCGGAAACTGATAAATTCCACTTTATCCCTTGGGAGGCAGATGGCTTATTTGATATGTCGGGCAACGTTTGGGACAAAGGACATAAAAAGGACCCAATTTCAGTCAAAATAAGAGGTGGATTGATAGCTAATCGGCTATACCAGCTGGATTCGGGACGTCAACATTATGAACAATCATTGAGAAAAATTATAACACAACACTGGAATCAGAAAGAGTTATTAGCAGAAACAGAGAGAATAAAGTCCTTAGTTAATCCGTATCTGACTACTAAAAAATCAAGATTAGTCCAATCTGCTGATGAATTTTTGAAGTCGTTGATCGAGAAACAACAATTCATTCGACAGTGTTGTGGAGAAATCATGAAAGAAATTGCCGCAGGAATGCCAAAATGGGATATTGAACCGGCAAAACCGGCTGTCATCCATAAAAAGTATAAAATTCAATTTTACTTAGGCTGTATTACTGGAGAATTTACTGGATTTGTTACTACCATATTAGTTAATTAGCTGGTCAATCTTGCTCTGGATTAATTATGGTCTTCATTGTATTAAGATGATATTTCAGATTTTAATTATCGTTATTGACATATATGCAAACGGTAATTTTACTAATACGTCGAATTTGGATGTTCCAATAACCCATATAAACGGATGGTTCCTCAACTACCGTTTCTTAAAAGGTACTTTTTGAGTTACTACTAACATTTACCACCTAAAGAAATGAAGAAGTTTCCAAGTGTAAAATAAAAACTGTTAAAGTATATTAATTCGATCCGTAATTTTCGGCGGTAAGAGGCCGATTAAACATCTGTTTAATTGTTAAGGCAGGAGAGATGGTGAAATGCGAAAAATGTTGATATTAATAACTTGTTGTTATTTTCTGACAGGTTGCGTAAGCGCCGAAAAGAAAATATCTGAACAAGAAAAAAGTGATACTACTATTCGTCAGCGCGTGCTCAATCAATTTGATGTTGACGGTGATGGCCGACTAAACATCGTTGAACGTGAAACTCTCCGAAAAGCTGGGAGCCCATTTGCTGTGAAACGACCGAAATTCATCCGTAATCGGCGGCGGCATAAGCAACGAATTAAGATGTATGACAAAAATGGCGATGGCAAGCTGAGTAGGGAAGAAGAAGGAGTAGCTCGCAAAGAATTGGAGAATGTGTGGAGCAAGTTGGTTGGTAAATACAAGGCTTTTATTGATGACCGACCAGTAGTTGAAAATCTCCAAAGGATGCAAGAGGATGCCAAACAGGGAAAAATCAAAGATTTTCCAGAAGAACTTTATGACTGGATTCGAGGCAGTATTAATCGAGCTGAATATAAAAAGGAAAAGCCACCAAGCAGCCATCTACTAGCAGGATTTGATACCAACCGGAATGGCCGCCTTGAACCGACAGAATTAGAGCAGGTTCGTTTAACGAAGCCCAATCAATTTGACAATGATCTCAGCCAAGTTCATGAACCCAAAATTCAATCAGAAAAAAAGCTCATGGTTCCACTTGAATCAACGGGGAAAGACGAGCTACGTATTACTGAATTCATGGCTGCAAGTGAAATAGGATTGGTCGATGAAGAGGGCGAAATAGTCGACTGGATCGAAATTCACAATCATTCGCAACAGAAGAAAAATCTAAAAAATTGGTCGTTAACTGATTCGAAAAAAGACTTGCGTCGATGGGTTTTTCCCGATATCTATTTAGCCGCTGGTGAATATCTGATTGTGTTTGCCTCTGGTAAAGATCGAAGGCAAATCGATCGGCCACTGCACACAAATTTTCAGCTTAAAAAAGGGGGAGAGTACTTAAGCCTAAACAGACCGAACGGTAAGAGCCTTAAAATCACAAAAACAAAATATCCTAAACAAAAGACCAATGTTTCCTTCGGGCTTCCTGTATCTCCTGATGGCAAAGAAGGTAAACGGCCCAAATTCTTGGCCTTTCCAACTCCTGGTCGAAGAAATACAGCAACCCGTATTGGTGAGCTGTCAACGATCGAATTATCTCAACCGCATGGACTTTTTAAAACACCTTTTACCCTTAAGTTAAGAAGCGCAGACCAAGATGTTACAGTCCGTTACACGACCGATGGAAGAAAGCCCAACGAATCAAGCCCAGTTCTCGATCAGCCACTTGAAATTAAACAGACGACCATAATCCGTGCTCGCGGATACAAATCCGGTTATTCGCCTACGCCGATTGTTACACAGAGTTATATATTTCCCGCCGATCGTATTGACGATTCGGCTGATGGATTGCCACCCGAAAATTATCCATACGAATGGGGAGCAGGAAAATCAAACTATGGAATGGGTGCAGAAATCACTAAAAATCCGACATATCGAGAAAAAGTACTAAAATCACTGTGGGCTATTCCGTCTTACTCAATTGCCATCGAATCTGAAAATCTATTCAGCGACGAAAGGGGAATTTATGCTCATGCCGGCTGGCATGGACGAAAAGCGGAACGAAACTGCTCTCTCGAACTATTGCCCACGGAAGATGGCAAGCAACGTGGTTTCCAAATTGACGCTGGTGTTCGTATGCGAGGCGGATTCAGTCGGCAACCAAAGGTGCCTAAGCATGGATTCCGATTTTTCTTCCGCCGGCGCCATGGTCCATCAAAACTCAAGTACGACCTATTTGGTGGTAATGCAGCTAAAGAATTCAGCCACGTTGATTTGCGATGTAGTCAGAACTACGCTTGGCACCACGGCTTTAGTGCCAAGGCATTGTACATGCGTGATCAGTTCAACCGTGATCTACAATTTGCCATGGGTCATCCGTCTCCGAGAGGCAACTTTCGGCATCTGTACGTAAATGGACATTACTGGGGTCTTTATAATACTTGTGAAAGACCGAAGGCTTTCTTCGGTGAATCATATATTGGCGGTAAAAAAGAGGATTTTGATGTGGTGAAAATCATGGGCGGATACTCGGAAGATGCAGATCAGGATCGTCGTTATCAGGTCTTTGCAACCGATGGGGATATGAATCTTTGGACACGTCTCGATCAAATCTCACAAAACGACTTGAGTGATCTGAAAACCTACAGCCAGATGATCGGTGTTAAACTTGACGGTCGTCCAGACCCGGAGTCCAGGCCACTACTCGATCCCATCAATCTTATTGATTATATGTTGGTAATCTTCTACGGTGGCAACCTAGATGCTCCTATCAGTTGGTTTGGCCAAAATCGTGGCGGAAATAATTGGCACGGACTTATAAACCGTAACCGAAATAAGGGATTTCAATTCATCATCTGGGACTCCGAACATACTTTGCTGGATCTTGAGGAAGATCGGCTCGGTCCCTTTCCGATCGGTCGTACTGCCGATCGTAGTAATCCTCACTGGCTATATCAACGGTTGCTAAATAACAAAGAATTCCGAGTACTCTTAGCAGATAGAATCTCGAAGCATTTTTTCCGAAAAGGGGTTCTAACACCAAATCGTCTGAGAGAATTGTTTGACAGACGTATTGACGAAATCGAGCCAGCCCTATTTGCCGAAGCTGCTCGATGGGGGAATCCACGTAAGACATATGAAGCCGTACTCACCAATTCGGAGTGGCGAGTCGAAACTCACAATTCGGGTATTGCCAAACACAGAGCATGGTTCACGGAAGTCGAACGAACAAGGAACCAGTACATTCCCCATCGGACACAAATTGTTATTGACCAATTATTTGGTCGTGGTTTATACCCGGATTTGCCGGAAATTTCAGCCAGTTGGTTGGAGGATGATGGGCGAAAGTTAGAACTTCGGGCTGACGATTTCAAAATTTATTATACTGACACCGGACAAGATCCACGGATGTTCGGTGGTGATGTGAATCCGGCCGCACATTTGTATGCAGTTCCACTAGTAGTAACTGCTGATGATCGTATTCTCTGTCGTATTTTGGAAGACGGTGAATGGGGTCCCCTTCGAGAAATTAAGCTCGACCAATCAAACGATGATAATTAAAGAACTTATTAGAGCAAGGAAAGAGATATTCAATTCAAGACTAGGGATAAAGAATGAGTAATAACGAAATGAAAGATAGGCGAGTCCTGGTGACCGGTTCAGGAACAGGAATAGGTCGGGAAATTGGGTTGGAATTTGCTCGATCCGGTGCCTCTGTAGCCTTTCACTATGCTCACAGTGAGGAAGGTGCATCCTCAGCAGTTAAGGAAGTTTGTCTGATAGGTGGTAACGCAGAGGCTTTCAAAGCTGAATTCAATAATATTGACTCTGTCAGGAATTTAGCTGAACAATCAATTAAATTTCTTGGTGGACTTGATATTCTAGTTAACAATGCAGGAATTACCATGAACTTGCCATTTGAAAAGGTAACGCCAGAACAGTTTGATACACTTTACAACGTCAATATACGCTCTATGTTTTTCTTGACGCAAGCGACGTTGTCATCATTGCTTGAAAATAGTGGAGTTGTTATCAATCTGACATCTGTTCATGCCTTTTCCGGTTCGCCAGAACATTCGGTATATGCGGGAACCAAAGGAGCAATTGTTGCTTTTACACGCGAGCTATCAATCGAATTAGCACCAAGAGGTGTTCGTGTTAATGCAATTGCACCTGGAGCTGTGGTCGTTGAGAACCACTTTAAGGCTATTTCAGGTTATGATCCAAAGACTAATGGCCAACTTATCCCTTGTGGTTTTGAGGGAGAAACCTCAGATATTGCTAAGGTGGCCGTATTTCTTGCTTCAGAAGGTGCTAGATATGTTGTTGGCCAAACTCTGATTGTTGATGGAGGAACTACTTCTTGGATGTCTTTTCATGATGGATTTCGTCAACCAAGTACGGCCCGTTTTGGTCGGGGGTACGTCCCCGGAATATAGCCTAATTGAACAAGAACTGAAAAAGCCTGTTTTTACGTTAACTTTACGCTTTTGTGACCGAATTTCGGCTAATTTTCTGACACTAATTAATATGCCAAATACTGACTCGGAATTCGACTTCACCAATTAGCTGGCGATCTATTCTATTTGGTCTGATTATCCTACCATTTGAGGTCTATTGGGTGACAATAGCCGAGATGAAATATGGTTCTCAGGCTACAGCACTACCTTTGTTTATTTACCCCATTTTTATTTTGTTCTGTCTAGTTATCCTTAATCATGGGTTACTGAATTTCCTTAACTGAAGATTTTTAACGACGGCCGAACTTTTGACGATTTACGTAATGTTGGTTATTGGCACATCCGTATCAGCTTACGGCATGCTGCAAGATTTGTTCGCAGTAGTAGTTTATCCTTACCGTTTTGCTTCGGATAAAAATGAGTGGCGAAATCTTTTCTTTCAATACATCCCTCAGCATTTCACTGTTAGTAATCCGAATATCTTAATTGGATATTATGAAGGTGATTCGAGTCTATATCGATCCGAATATCTTCATGGATGGTTATACCCGACCGTTACTTGGATTAGTTTTACAGTGGTTTTACTGTTAATGATGCATTGTTTGAATACAATAAACAGTATTTTACCGAAAATCCTTGGGATGCCATGGGATCAACACGGATTTCTTTTTATCCCTTTATGATTGGTATTGCCTTCTTTTTGCCATTGGATCTTTCATTTTCTTGCTGGTTTTTCTTTCTCTTTCGAAAAATATCGCGAATATTATCAGCACATTTAGGATTAAGCCAGATACCAGGATTTCCCTTTTTTCATGAGCAATCGGCTGGTGCTTGGATCTGTTTAGCAATAATCGCCTGTTGGTTTACCCGGAAGCATCTGGTAGCAACGTTTCATATAGCATTATCGTCTTCATCCCAGATCGATGAAGCAGAACCGATGCGGTACCGATCTGCATTGATCGGACTAATTGCCAGTAGCTTATTTTTATTGGTTTTTGGTGGCTTAGCTAGCATGTCGGTAATTTCAGTCATTATCTTTTTCGGCATTTACTTTGCCATTGCTGTTGCTTTGACTGGTTTGAGAGCCGAATTTGGTACACCACATGGAATTTTTAATCACCCAATAGAGATAATGGTAACAGTGCTTGGTAGTAAATGGTGGGGTGTTCGCAGCCTAACTAGCATGTCCTTCTTTTTTTGGTTTAACCGAGGCTATAGGCCACATCCAATGCCCAATCAGTTTGAAGCTCTCAAGATAGCTGATACGGTTAAGATCAAAAACAATCAACTGCTCTGGGCTATGATAGTTGCTGGATTTATCAGCCTGATTTGTGCATTTTGGGTCAATTTGGATATGATGTATCGGGACGGCGCAACTTCTAAAGTTACTGGGTTTCGCCTTTGGGTAGGTAGTCGGGCCATGAAACAGCTGTCAGATTGGCTACAAAATCCCATTGCGCCTGAATGGGATAAAATCGGCTTCATGGGTTTTGGAGCCTTTTTTACTTTCCTTCTTCTTTGGTTTCGAATCCAATTTTTCTGGTGGCCACTCCACCCAGATGGCTATCCCTTAGCAGTTAGTTTTGCTATTGACTATTTTTGGTGCCCTTTTTTCATCAGTTGATTACTGAAGACAATTATTTTGAAAATGGTTGGCATAAAAGGTTATCGGCGAATGATTCCTTTCTTCTTCGGTCTCATACTAG
>CAYVHK010000127.1:0-13752 GCA_964451145.1 uncultured bacterium
TGAAATCGGATATTATTTGGCATTACCAAATTCTTCTCCACTATCAGAGAAACCTCGGTTATTATCTGCTGTATCTTATCTAAATCGCTGGAACTACTCACGAATTTGAATTGGTGAATTACAGGTTATTAAACTGAGCTTGTCATTTTTAAAATTCAATTCGCTTCCTGCTAAGCACAAAAATGAAATCTATTAGAGGATTATAGGTTTACTAAAACTATCAAAAAAGACAGTTCTGCTTTTTTAATGTTAATAGGAAAGATTTCACCTGACACTCAGTATTATGATTTCTATACTAGTTTACCTTGAACAACCGGCTTGCTCCTATTAGGTAACATATTTTATTGACCATAACGGAAGATTGTTTGTACCAATTCCTAAACCGAAATATAAGTATTAGGCTGTGATGACACATATATCACACAAAATATAAGTCAAAGTTTAAAATTGATACGAACAACAATTAAGCATAACCAACCAAGTGTATTTCATCTTGAATAAGTAAAATAATTCGCTGAATAACATTGTCCAGTTTGATTTACATTATTGGAAATTTGCAATCAAATCTGCAATTTATAAGTTGTACCCATCTGCGTTGGAAACTGAATAGTACTACTGTCTATGGTCTTGACGGAGATAGGCTGATCTGCAACCGAAACTTTCAATTTAGTAGTCGCTCGGATCTGACATAAGTTCCCCAAATCAGATTTTATCACTGCGTGCGATATTTTTCCATTTCTCCAGCTAATATCAATTTCAAAACCACTCCTAGCTCGCAGGCCTGAAACCGTACCTAGTGGCCAAGCATCTGGTAACGCGGGAAGAAGATGTATTTCGTTGTCATGGCTTTGCAGTAACATCTCCGCTATGCCTGCACAACCACCAAAGTTGCCATCAATCTGGAAAGGTGGATGATCATCAAACAAGTTAGGGTGTGTTGATTGCCGTAATAATGCCAAAAGATGTTGATAAGCAGAGTTACCGTCAAGCAACCGAGCGTAGAAATTAATGATCCAAGCTCGACTCCAACCAGTGTGTCCTCCACCATGAAGTAACCTGTACAACAATGTTTCTCTGCAAGCCTTGGCCAAATGGGGGCTTTTGATAGGCGAAATTTGATTTCCCGGATGTAAACCGAATAGGTGAGAAATATGCCGATGGCCAGGTTCTGGTTCTTCAAATTCTTCTGTCCATTCCATCAGCCGACCATCATTGCCGATTGCATTAGGTGGCAATCGATCCTTCATCTCCTTCAACTGCTGACGAAAGTCGTTATCAATCCTGAGAACTTGGCTAGCCTGAATACAGTTATTAAAAGAGTCACGAATGATTTGATGATCCATGGTACAACCCATTACGAGATGAGCCACCTCTCCATTTTCGGTAAGAAAACTGTTTTCGGGAGAACTCGATGGTCCTGATACTAAGTGCCCAGTCTCAGGATGTTCTGACAAATAATCGACGAAAAACAAAGCAGATTCTTTCATAATTGGATAAGCGATGTGAGCTAAAAAGTCTTGGTCACCGCCATAAAGATAGTGTTCCCATAAATGTCGACAAGACCAAGCCGCTCCCATTGACCACATACCATAGAGTGAATCACCAATTGCACTGGTAAAAAGCAATGCATCGGTAGTATGATGAGCTACAAAACCACGACAACCATACATCTTGTCTGCTGTGATCCTACCTCTGTTTTGTAATCGGTCAATGAAATCAAAAAACGGCTGATGGCATTCAGCTAGGTTACAGACCTCAGCTGGCCAATAGTTCATCTGGATATTGATGTTAATATGATAGTCAGCATTCCATGGCGGTTTCAGACCCGGTTCCCATATGCCTTGCAAATTAGCAGGTAAAGTGCCAGTTCGAGAACTCGATATCAGCAAATAACGACCAAATTGGAAATACTGAGCTAGTAAGAGGGGGTCTTCGGATCCGTTTTGAACAGCTATTAACCGTTCATCCGTCGCTAGATCATCCACTTGATGAGAGAGTGTGTCTAAGCTAATTTGTACACGTCGAAACAAACGTTGATGTTCTTCGACATGACGATTCTTTAGCTCTTGAAAGTTTTTGGCTTGGGCTAATTCCATCTGTTGATTCGCAGCCCATATCGGATTTTTCCCCCAATAGCTGGTTGCCGCCGTCAGAAAAATAGTAATGCTCGACGCACCCGCCACGGAAAGTCCATCATTAGTAGGGGTGATTCGGCCATGTTCCACTTGAACAGCCAACTGAGCGGCGTACTCAACACCCACAGCATCCTCTTCTCCACCTTCCCCAATGGCTTGTCCCGACAGAGTAATCGTTTCGTCTTGAATTAGTAATTTAGAATGATTAGGCCGAGATAAAACTATATGTGGTGACAAATTGCCCTGATCAAGCGTGAGATGAACTATAATTACCTGATCAGCAAAACTGGAAAAAATTTCTCTTTTGTAATTGATGAGACCTCGCTGATATTCGACAGTGGCAATAGCAGTGTCTAAGTCCAAAATTCGTCGATATTGCGTCGTAAATCCATCATTACCATGAACTTGATCACTTTGAAAATCGATGGTCAAATCTCCTAATGTTTGGTAAGTGTGAATACCAGCTGCAATTCGCATCCCCATGACTTTTTCATTAACCAGTTTTTCTGCTTCTACATAACGACCGGAAAATAGCAATTCTCTGACAATTTCTAGGTTTTTAAGGGCGGATGGGTTTTCACGCTCGATAGGTTGTCCACTCCATAGGCTATCTTCGTTGAGTTGAATTCGCTCACAGGCCATTTCACCGAAAACCATAGCCCCTAATCGACCATTACCAAGAGGTAAGGCTTCAACCCACTTTTTGGCCGGTTGTCGATACCAAAGTTGATTTATATTCATATTACTCTTTCAATTCTAGGTGGTGTGACCTGTTGTACCGTTAGCTTTTGGCAACCATTCATTATTCCATCGATCCTCAATTTCCCGCCTCCAATTTTCGGCGAGTTGAGTCAATTTAACAGTTAGTTCTGGATATTCGTCTTTCAAATTGTTTTCCTCTCCCATATCGGTTTCCAAGTCAGCCAAATGGATCTCATCTTCTGGTGGTGTATCTTCCACCAATTGACCTTTCAATACTAACTTCCATTTTCCTTGACGGACTGCTGTCTGGGGCCCCATTTCCCAAAAAATAGCATCGTGCGGAGACGGTTTACCTTCGGTCAGCATTGGCAGAAGATTTTTACCATCCAGTTCGTAATCAGAAATATTTCCCCCCGCAGCGGAAATAAAAGTCGGAAATACATCCATAGCCAATCCTGGTTGGTTAATAACTTGACAAGCCGGAATTCTATTCGGCCAACTCATAATTCCAGGCGAACGTATTCCGCCATCGTAAAGACTAAATTTGTGCCCTTTCAATTGGCCCGCAGATCCACCGTAATAAGGATCTTGTGTACCATCTAACCAATTACGAGTCTCTCGAGATGGCCCGTTATCACTCTGGAAATAGGTGAAAGTGTTATCCAGTAAACCTTGTCGTTCTACTTCGTTAAGAATTTCGCCTACACTGTCATCTACCGCTGATAACATGGCTGCCATAATTTGCCGATCCCAATTCAGTTCTGGAAATCGATCTACATACCTAGCCGGCGCATGCATTGGATAGTGTGGTGCGTTATAAGGAACATAAAGAAAAAAAGGCTTGTCTTCCTCAACAGAACGACGAATATATTTGATTGCATATTCTGTTATCAACTCGGTGAAATATTCACCATTTCGGTAAATCTCAGTTCCATTTTCCCATAAATCATGAAATTGTGCTCGTCCGTCCCGGTTCATTTGCCAGTAAAAAATATGCGAATAAAAGTCAATACAACCAGCCATAAAACCAAACCAATTATCAAAACCATGGTCTTCCGGCCGGGAACCATTGGCTAAACCGAGGTGCCACTTACCTGACATTGCTGTATAATAACCCAATTTTTTCATTGCATCAGCGATGGTAGGCACTTCTGTTGGTAAACCTGTGGCTGTGCGATGTCCAGCTAAAATCGATCGTACACCAGCGTTACCTGGATATCTACCAGACAACAAAGCCGCGCGTGAAGGAGAACAAACCGGTGAATTAGAATACCAATCTGTGAACCGAGCACCATTGACCGCCA
The DNA here is from genome assembly GCA_964451145.1 of uncultured bacterium. Classification (GTDB taxonomy): domain Bacteria; phylum Poribacteria; class WGA-4E; order WGA-4E; family UBA9662; genus TMED15. Next base: position 4,142 of record CAYVHK010000127.1, read on the forward strand.
TTCGGTCCAGATTAGGTGTACGGAAATCGGTCGCTCCCATGCAAGATAAATCTCCATAACCTTGGTCATCGGTAAGAAAAATAATGAAATTAGGCCGATTCATAATCTATTTTCTCCTTGAATTCAACGACGCTTCAATTCTAATACCGGAAATTTTTGCTAAAGGCAGACATTATATCAATATAAGCCTCTTAAAATCTAGTTCGCGATTTCAAAAAACCCTTCCTTGAAAATACTTGCAATAGATATATTGACAGACAGAATTCAGTATGATATTCTAGAAAATCTCCCGAGAGGGATTATCGACAAACGAACTCAAGAGTCAGTAACATGCACGCCTCTCAGACGCATACATTCAAAACGTCAGCCATTTACGCGTTTCAGCATTTTTGGCGAATGTGTGAGCGTGTGCCGGCGTCCGAGTAGGTATTGCGTCCGTCCCTGACCAGTAGACGCAACAAACAGTTAAGCCGTAGGCAGACGACCACTTTCAATGTGGGAAAAGCCTACGGCTTTTTTGTTTTTATCCAATTTTATGAGGACAATATGGAAATTCTAGATCAACTGAAGTTCGATGAAAAAGGCTTAATCACTGCCGTTGTTCAGGATGCTAATAATAACCAAGTTTTGATGGTCGCTTACATGAACCGAGAAGCTGTGCAAAAAACATTGACTGGTGATCTTGCCTGTTTTTGGAGTCGATCGCGCCAGAATTTTTGGGTTAAAGGTCAAACTTCTGGACATACACAAACTATCAAATCAATTGCCATAGATTGCGATGGCGATTCTTTACTAGTAAAAGTCGAACAGAAGGGGGGAGCTTGCCACATGGGGTATCGTTCCTGTTTCTTTAGAGAAGTTATCCAAATGGGAGAACAAACCAACGTTATAGGACAGAAAATATTTGATCCTGATCAAGTTTATGCTTGATTCTAACGAGAAACAAATAAAGCTTTATGACTAATTCTAACAGACACTCTCCAAATTTTGACCGATTCCGTCAACTTAGTCGGCAGGGAAATCTAATTCCTGTTTATAAAACCATTTTGGCCGATCTAGAAACTCCAGTGTCAGCTTTCTATAAAATTCGTTCTGACGACTATGCATTTTTACTAGAGAGTGTAGAAGGCGGAGAAAATGTAGCCCGTTACTCTTTCCTCGGGAGTAATCCGTCTTTATTGTTTGAAAGCAAAGGTAATTCGGTTACAATACGGGATTTTCAAACCAATCGTGTTGAGAAATTCGATAGTCAAGATCCTTTCCGGGACCTCGAACAGCTGATGGAAACTTATAAGCCTGTTACTGTTGAAGGATTACCTCGATTTCATGGAGGTGCTGTCGGATTTCTTAGTTACGACATGGTTCGTTTTTTTGAGGAATTGCCGGACAGCACTATTGATGATCTAAATTTGCCTGATTGCAGTTTTATGATCACAGACACTTTGCTAATTTTTGACCATGCCAGGCACCAAATCATGGTTGTTGCTAACGCTCACCTCAATGGTGATATATGTTTAGCTTACGAAAAAGCAGTAGCACAGATTGATTCCATCATTTATAAATTGAATCAACCATTGACAGTGGGAAAACAAAAAATACCAACCAATAACGATAATGTAGCATCTAATTTTGTCAAATCAGATTACGAACGTGTAATCGAGAAAGCCAAAGCCTACATTTCTGCCGGGGACATTATTCAAGTTGTTCCTTCTCAGCGGTTTAGCCAACCGATCTCCGCTGATGCATTTTCGGTTTATCGAGCCTTACGAGCGGTCAATCCATCTCCATATATGTATTATCTACAATTAGGAAATTCATTACAGATAGCAGGTGCTTCCCCAGAAATGATGGTAAGAGTTGAGGATAGTATGGTAGAAACATGTCCAATTGCTGGTACCAAGCCACGTGGAAAAAACCCAATCGAAGATGACGCTCTGGCTCAGCAATTGATTTCCGACCCTAAAGAACGAGCTGAACACGTAATGTTAGTTGATTTAGGACGAAATGACTTAGGACGAGTATGTGAGTATCAAAGTGTCCAAGTCAGTGAGATGATGACAATAGAACGTTATTCGCATGTGATGCACATCGTATCACGTGTAACTGGAAAATTACGTGCCGATAAAAACGCGTTTGATGTGATTCGAGCCTGTTTTCCTGCGGGCACCTTGTCCGGTGCCCCAAAAATTCGAGCAATGGAAATCATTGATGACGTTGAACCTACTCGTCGTGGAACTTATGGTGGAGCAGTTGGTTATTTCAGTTTTAGTGGCAATGCAGATACGGCTATTACAATCCGCACAATTGTAGTCAAAGAAGGAATAGCGCACGTACAAGCGGGCGGTGGTATCGTCGCCGATTCAGTCTCAGATACTGAATTTCAAGAGACTGTCAACAAAGCCAAAGCTGTTTTAAGAGCAATAGAAATTGCACATCAGTCGTTGGGAAAACAAACATTCGTTTTTCCATTGGGCTTTGATCAGGATTAGACAATGATATTGATGATCGACAATTATGATTCTTTTACTTACAACCTGGTACAGTATTTTGGTGAACTGGGTGCCGAGTTGAGTATTTTTCGCAATGACAAAATCACTATTCCTGAGATCGAATCGATTCAGCCAGAAAAAATCGTTATTTCCCCTGGACCTTGCACTCCAAATGAAGCTGGCATCTCTTGCCAAGTGATCGAACATTTTTCTGATCAATTACCTATGTTAGGCGTCTGTTTGGGACATCAATGTATTGGACAAGTTTTCGGCGGACAGATTATACGTGCTAATAGACTAATGCATGGCAAAACATCAATGATCAATCATAAAAATCAGGGGATTTTTAACAATTTACCTAATCCGTTTGAAGCTACCCGGTACCATTCACTGATTCTTAAACGTTCTTCTAAGCCCGATTGTTTGACAGTTACTGCTTGGACCAACCAAGATGAAATCATGGGGATTCAGCATACTGATCTACCTATTTTTGGAGTGCAATTTCATCCTGAATCAGTTTTAACTAAAGAAGGAAAGAAATTGTTGCATAACTTCCTGAATTTTTGATAACAAAGATTATGGTACGACAACATTCAATCGTTTCGGCAATATCCGAATTTTTTTCGGTGTATCACCTACATATTCACCATCAGCATACATTTTCATTGGTGGATCAGTAGTAATTAATAAATTATTGGTTCGGTGAATGCTGACCGCTGAATGACCGGTGTGTCCTCCCCAGAAAAGCTTTACTAACATTCGTAAAACAGTCAAATTTGATACTGGCTCGATAATGCAGACGTCGAACTGGCCATCGTCTATTACAGCATTAGGCAAAATTCGCATTCCTCCGCCGTAACTGGCAGTAATGCCAGTTGAGCAAATTAAGATTGCACCTTGGTACATACCAAAATCTCCCTTAATAGTGGCTGTCGGTGGATGGAAAACGGGGAGCGTAGTAATAGCAGTTACCACATAAGCCATACTTCCCAAAAAATTGGATAAGACTTTATCTTCTGTAACTCGCCGGCCTACCTCTGCGTCAAAACCACAAGTAGCAATGGTACTAAAATAGCTTGTTGGTTGATTGTTTTTAGCCATTACATTGAAAATTTGTCCAACATCAATACGCTTAGATTTTCCAGCCAACAAAACATCAATAGCACGTGCTATCTGAATTGGTATGTTGAGTTCTCTGGCTAGATCATTGCCTTTCCCACTGGGTAAAACACCCAAAAACGTCTCATTTTTAGTCCCACAAATAGCGTTAATTATCTCGTGTATTGTCCCATCCCCACCACAAGCAATTAAGAAACGATAACCTTGTTCAATAGCGGTTTTAGCAAGCTGGTATGCATCACCTCTTGATTGAGTAAAGTACAATTTACCTTTTGGCTGATGTTCCAGCAACCGCCGATGGGCTATTTTCGCTATTTTGACTGATTTTCGTCGACCTGAGACAGGATTGGCAATAATGGCGAAATTCGGAAAATCTACTAGCATGGAATTCCAAATTTGGATAATGATTGAACCGAACGCTTAGGGAGCGTTAAGATAAACTGTATTCTGCGGTTTAAAACCTGGTAACGCAATTACGTTAGCAAGTAAATCAAGGCCATAGTGTCCAAGTTCTGATGGAATATAGACCACACTGCCAGAATTGAGTAATATGTCTTTCGAGTTGCTGAGATTGTCTAATTGTGGATAAATTCGTAAGCAACCAGTTTCATGTTGGGATGATATCCAACCATCGGTGGCTGGAGTTTGATTTGGGTTCAGGACCAGATAAATCTGGGCTTGATCTAAACCTTCTCCGATAAAACTCGAAGGATGATAGTGAGGCCGATTAGTTTTCGTCGTCAAATAGGCTACGTGGCTGTTGATACTGTTAACTCCATTGGGCTCATCATCAGCTTCTGTATGAGCGTACCAAGTCAAAGGCAAACGACGAAAATAGTTACCTGTTGAAGAACTGCTAGTGTTTTTCAAATAAAGCAGTCGGCGAGTAGCAGTAGTGTGGGTCATAAATAGTTGAGTGTTCTCGACCCAGAGATAATCGAACTCCCCTCTTACGAAAATTGGTTCATCATTAGTAACGGTTAATTGGTCACCGACACCAAATGGTTCAAAGCCGGCTTCTTTTTTGGTCGACCAGCCAAGTTGAGAATAATTAACTTGTAAAATCTCAAAGGCTCTCCGAACTTTAGGACGAGTCGACCATTCACGTAGCGGCAAACCTGTTTCCGTCATTTGGCAAACCTGATAAGAAATATCTCCAATTAAAACATCTCCGTTCAATCGAGTTAAAATTGACTCAACGACTGAGCGAATTTTATGGTGCATGGTATCCAAATTTTCGGATAATGTTTGCAAAATAGGCCAATTTTCGCTATCGCAAACATCAGGTTCGTAAAATGGAGGCAATGGTTGACCATCGCCTTCCTGAGTACGGTAACTAATATCCAAGAAAATTTCGCCTTGTCCAGATAATATGAATAGGTGCCGTACACCATTGTATTGGCTTGTAATTTGTTTTCCATCACCTGAAAGGATGGATGAAAAATGATCGAAGCCAATTTTTAGGGCAGGATAGTCTTTCTGGCAACGATCAACAAGCGGATTTAGTGTTTTCTGATTATGAACATGGCCAACTATTGGCTGTGACATCCGAATCGTTCCTTTTTTATTATCTAAAAATTACTAGTTTTTTTTAGCTTAGTGGGTACAATCAGCGGCCGAAGTACGTCTGCTTGTTGTTGAGCGTAGGCCGCAACCACACTATCACCATGATTGTTCACTAATTGAGTGTAGTAACGAAAGGCTTCATGGCTATTGCGAAGATCAAATTGATATATGTCAGCCACTCGAGCTTGAGCTTCAATAGCCAATCCACTTCCTGATTCCATAACACGGCGGTATGTTTTGATGGCATTTTTATATTGTTTTCGATAAGTATACAAGTCGCCTAACATCCACAGTAGATCATCAACAATTAACGACTGTGGATATTGTTTAATCGCTAATTGGCAGTGTGCCACAGCTTCGTCAATTTGCCCCTTTCGTTTTAGATACTCGCCTTCGACATACTGAATCAAAGGTGTTTCATCCGATGACGAGTTGGTGTTGATTCGGACCAGCCAAGTCAGCGCTTCACTTGTATGGTCAGTTAATAGTAGGGTCACTCGCTGATAAGCTTCCTGTGCAGATTCAAAATTATGTTCAAACAAATGGCTGTCCCCAATTAGCTTGATAGCTTGCGCTTGGCTTCTGGAATCTACACCATCTGCGATAGGTTGCAAAATGCTTCGCGCAGCCACCAATCGATTAGACAAAAGAAATGTTTCAGCTAATCCAAGATTAACCTGTGCCTGATAGCGAACGGGTAGAGGTTGCTGACTCAATTTCTGGTAAAGTTTCTCAGCTTCTGAAAAATGATAGGCATCATGTAATAAGAGCCCCGCAATTTGCAACTGAACTAGTATGTCTTTGTTCTCTATGCGTTGCAACTGTGCCAATGCTTGTTCCCAATTATTAGACTTTTGATACCGATTAGCCAATTTGAGCCGGCTCTGGCGTCTTATCAAACTATTAGGGTAAACATCAATCAATACTTGATAAAACTGATCGGCGGCCAGATTTCCATTCCGATCCAAAATCTGAGCGTATTTTTGCAAAAGTTTTCCCTTGTTCTCTGGATACTGTCGGCTAAACAATTGAAAGTAATTCAAAGATTGATCAAAATTCTGGTCGTAAAAGTGAATTTCGGCCAGTGTGAGTAGTTGTTTCGTCGATATTGCAGGCATTGCCTCTAATTTTGCAATCACTTCACGTAGCAGTTGATGTTGTCGGTCTCCTTCATAGATATTGTTAAAATTCTGTAATATAATATCGCGACTGTTGAAATCATAATCAACTCTTAACAAGGCTTGCAAAAGGAAATCAACCATTAGTTCTATTTGCCCCTTGATTTTGTAAACACCAGCTAACTCTGCGTAGAGGTAAGCACTCGTTGGGTTCAGTTTCAAGGCTGATTGATAGGCTGCAATCGCTTGGTCGTAAAGTTGGTTAGAAACGTAGATGTCAGCCATTTGTTGAAAACGGTAATATTGATTGGGATTTGAAGTCGCAATCTGCGACCATACATGTAATGCTTGCTCCTGATTACCTATTTCTACGTACAATTCACCCAATTTTTTCAGTAAATTGGTATCTTTGGGAGATTCATTGAGTGCTGATTGGTAAAGTTTTAATGCCAAATCCGATCGGCCTTGAGCTTTATAAAGATCGGCCATCAACTCAGATAATTCGCTCTTTTGGTTAGGAATAGATGACTCATCAGTAGCCAACAAATCTGTCAATAACTTTTCCGCGATTTTAAACTGTTCTGTCTTAATCCAAATTTGAACTAGACTCTGCAATCCGTTGCTACGGTAAGGGGACTTGGGATAATTAATCAAAAATTTTTGGTATGCTTGAACGGCCTTTTCATCTTGGTCGGCATAGTGCCAATATTGACCAGCTAAATAGCTAGCGATAGCCCCACTACGAGTTTGCGTATAACGTTCTGCAATTTTCTGACAAGTACGTCCTGCTACATCATATTGGTATCGTACCACGAATAAATTTCCGATTTGATAAACGGATTGGGTCGCGTATGAACCAGTCGGATCACGGCTAATAATTTTTCTGAAGTGTTTCAAAGATTCGTTATCTTTTCCTAATTTGGCATAACACCGCCCAATATTGAATTCCACTTCATCTAAATTTAGATTATCTAACTTGTTCTGAGTATCGAAAATTAACAAATATATATCCAAAGCCGATTGGTATTCCCGTTCATAAAACAGGTCCCGAGCCTTTTGTAATTTTTGTTGTGCACTGACAACATTGGCGGGCGTTTGTTGTTGTGCCCAAACAATGCCTGGGTAAATCAACGAAGCATGAACCAAATAGACTAACCATCTTTTGGATATTCCAAAATTACTGAACAACCGATTCAACAAATCCATAAACCTCAATTTCGTTAATCTTGGCCAGTGCCTTGGTGTGTCCACTAAACATGGAAACACCTTGAATTTTCTGTATGTTTTGCCGTCGCAATGCATCGTCATCAGAAGTTTTCACTACTCGAATTTTCAAACCAGCTGTATAAACCGGTACTCGTAAAATCAAGTTAAAGGGGCGTGAGACCATACTTTTTACTTCTTGAATGTGTTTCCAATTACCATTGTTTTCTAAAGCAAACAAGTCAAAAGATTTCAGGTTTTGAGAATGAATAATTATCTTTTTAATTGACTTTGGTTGTGCCAACATCACGATCCCCTCCGAAGGAACCATAAAACTACGCACCGTTTGCTTAGAAGTCGACTCAATATATTTTGTTTCGCCAATTGTCTCTAAATTTCCATCAATCATGGCCGGATCGTTGGATGTTGTTCCTGCCATCAGGACATAGTTCTCACTCCACTGTTGACTTGTAGAAAGAATTTTCAATGCCTGACAGCCGGTTACAAAAAAACAACAAAAACTAGATGAAAGAAGGCTAAAAACAAAGATCCAGAATCGGCTTATCATCTGTGAACTAATCGACATGGAATTAGCTTTATTTGTCAGGTTGTGCATTACGTTTTCACCTCCTCAATGTTTGGTTAGCCATTTTAACAGCCTCGATAATTTCATCTTTGGATAATCTTTTAATTTTGAATTTTAAGCTCTTGAAGTAAGGTACTAAGTCTTCACCGGCTGCTTGACTCAGATAGTAAACTAGAAAACTTGTTGTCATTTGGCCTGGTAACCGTTGATATAGTTTGTCAGCTTTCATCAAACTGAAGAATGTAGGGTAAAAATCATCACCAAAACGATCTTTCAAGTCAGCTACAATTGTATAACAATAGTTATATCTCCATTGAGTAAGTGCATCTGCACCAGCATCTAAGTCTCCACCCCATTCTTGAGCTGCATTTAGGCCGTCTAATGTTAACTTGATTTGTTCGATTTCTACTTTTCGATGATCTTTACCTTTTGCATACTCAGCTTCTACCCAAACGGCAATCCCTTCAGCAAACCAAGCCGGTAGCAGATAAATTTGAGTGAAGGCATGAGTTAATTCATGAGCTCTGACCGGTAGTTGTGCAAACATGTTTAAAGGAAAATTCATTTCAATCCCACGAACGACTTTCACGATCTCTCCGTTCGATTGAAAACGATTTTGAGAATGAACCGTGGTTGTTGCCATCAACTTGGTTCCTCTATAAGTTTCGTGCAGGATGACATGGATTTTATGTTGTGGCTCAAAGCCAAAAATTTGGTACATGAACTGGTATAAACTCTCCATAAAAACTAGATAGCCATGTCCTGACTGTTGCCGCTCTGATACAGTATCATAGTTGCTGTGTTGCTGCAGATCAGCCCCGAATGACAGGCTGTAATGAGTACTATCAATTTCCAGTCCATCTCTTGATAAATTCACATTAGTATCAGTCGGTTTTTCGAAAGTAACATACTGCTCCTTCATACGAGCATGAGTGGCTTGTTGGCGCTTTAAATTTGCTTTTTGTAATTCCTGTAGGCTACTACAGCCAATTGGCGAAACCAGCAAAATGCCTATGAGCAGACGAAATAAGATCACCTCAATATACCGAATTTTTTGTGTGTCACTTTTTTTAAACCACATCGCACTTTTTCACTCCAATTTACTGTAGGCAAAATTTTAGATTCGTCATAATTTTATTGTGGCCAATTTACAGTTGTTGAAATATTTACACTGTTGGAAACCATAAATAAAAAATAATGGTTTTACTCCTTTAATTTTTCTTTAATCTTAGACTATATTCGTACACGAGTTATCTTTTATTCAAGTTTAAATAATTTACTTTTATCGCTTAGAACAACTCGGACTGAAATCCTACTTGATAGTTTTTTCAACAACAGACAGATAATCGCTACATTTAAGTGAGTAATTCCAATAGGAAGCAAGCAACTTGAATTTTCAAGCGAACTAAATACTCTAGTGTGTTTCAATTACTTCATAAGGAAGGGGCTCACCCCTCAATCCGGACAAAATATTATCTGCGGCCATATTTGCCATTTTCATTCTTGTTTGATGAGTTGCACTGCCCAAAT
>CAYVHK010000128.1:0-13636 GCA_964451145.1 uncultured bacterium
GGTTTTTGGCTGCCACGAACAACTGGATAATTGCTTCCTTAGCGGACGAAGCTAAGGAAGAACGGCTGTTCGTGCAGGCGGCTGAGAAAGCAGAAGGCACTACAGAAAAAGCTTTGGTAATGCGATCAGACTGGGACATCTTTGCCTTCACCGACCGCCCTTTGTTAGTTTGAAAGTAGTTTATGGAAGACCCACGTGCGATCGAAGCGGCTGCGGTTATTTGGGAAAACTGGTGTGGGAATAGCCGTATCGTAGCCTTGCCAGAAACCTGCCTACCACACAGCATTGCGCAAGGCTATGCGGCGCAAGACGCCCTCGTCGACCTGAGTGGTTGGACCCCGGTGGGCTGGAAGATAGCCGCCACGAGTGAGGCTGGGCAGAAACACATCTACGTTGATGGGCCGCTTGCCGGTCGCTTGCTCGACGGCAAGTTGTATGCAAGTGGCGATGCATTGCCGGTGAGACATTTGCACATGTCCGTAGTGGAGGCAGAATTTGTTTTTCGCTTGGGAAAGGATTTGCCACCGCGTGAGTGTGAGTATTTACCGGAAGACGTGGTAGAAGCTACGGCGGCGCTTCACCTCGGTATTGAGGTGCCAGACTCTCGGTTTGAGGATTTCACTAAAGTTGGTGCCGCCCAACTTATTGCCGACAATGCCTGTACAGAATTTTTTGCGATTGGCGAAGAGGTGACAGAAGCGTGGCGTGAACTCGATTTATCCACGCACAAAGTTAGTCTGGCTATTAATGGTGAGCAGGCCGCTGAGGGCACAGGCGCGAATGTGCTAGGCGACCCTCGGCGCGCGCTCGCTTGGCTCGCAAACGACCGAATCGTTCATGGCGGTGCGCTCCAAGCAGGTGAAATTGTCACGACCGGCACCTGCATTGTTCCAGCGAGGATCGCGCCAGGCGACGATGTGGTGGCAGACTTCGGCGTGCTTGGCAGTATTAGCCTGCACTTTGCTGCTTAGTCGAGATTGTTTTTTCAGGGGCCGTTTATGGTGAGTTGCAGCGTTTGAAAACTAAACGAGCTGCGGCCAGGTCTTCGAGCGCCGCGCCAACGGACTTGAACAGAGTTATATCGTCCGCACTAATTCGTCCCGCTACTGTTTCTGAGGTGAGAGCGAAGAGATCGCCGGTAATTGCGTTCTTATCGAAGGCGCCTGAAGCTATGGGTAGGAGAATGTCACCCGCTTCGGAGAGTGCGCCGGCTTGGGTGTCAACGAAAACCCGTGCCCGAACTACGGCGTCATCATCGCTTTCGCGCATATCAGGGCGAAAGGCTCCGACCAGATCGAGATGCGCTCCTGGCTTAAGCCATTTGCCGCGTATCAGTGGGGTTTTGGAGAGCGTTGCACAGGAGATGATGTCGGCCCAAGCGGTGGCATTTTCCAGGTCTTCTGTTGGCGAAATATTCAAACCGCTTGCCTCCAATCGCCGGGCCAGCTTGTTAGCGTTCTTGGGATTGCGCGACCAGACGCGGACTGTGCTAATTGGCCGTACGGCAGCGTGGGCCAAAATTAGATGCGGTGCAAGGCTTCCCGAGCCCACCATGAGCATATGTTTAGCGCTAGGCCGTGACAGGTAACTTGATGCTAGTGCCGAGGCAGCGGCTGTGCGCCAGAGCGTCAGCACTGTGCCTTCAACCATGGCAAGTGGCTCGCCGCTGGAAGAATCCATCAGATAATATTGCCCAAGAACAGTAGGCAGGCCGCGCGCAGGATTATCGGGGAAGATGGTGACCGTCTTGACTCCCATCATGCCGCCCGCCTGCCAGGCAGGCATAATCAGGAGGGTGCCTGCCGTGCCATTTGGTACTGTGACAGCATGGTGATGGCGGGTCGGCGTATCACAGCCCAAGAGGAACATCTCACGGAGTGCCTCAATCAGAGAAGGATGATCGAGCACCTTGCTAATTTCCTCTGAGCCTATAATTCGCATTGCTGGCCTAGCCTGCCCGATAGCTGCAATACTTTTTGGCGTAGGCCTGCTTCAAACAACCCAAGTCAATATCCTCCTTGACCGCCACGGGTTTCTCACCATTGAGTGTAGAGAGATAAGCAGGCTCGATATCAATTTCCTGCGCCTGGGTAGAGCTTTTCACCACCGCGACGGCGATGCTTATAGTGTTTCTCATGAATCGGTCTAGTTGCAAATCCAGTATCATGAGCATACCGCCTTACGTCCTACATCTCACGTAGCAAAGACAAAATTGGGTTTTTGGCTCAGCCGCTAGCACTAAATGGGCAGGCAAGCACAATAGATTTCGCATAGTACCAGTCCTTCACATTACCGTGCCTGTGTAATCTCGGCACATCTCATTCAAAAATTGCACAGAACCTCACTACAAATTTGGCTCTGTAGCCGGAGCGTAGGTTAAATCAGATCGTGATAAATCGCACTCAAGGCAACTATATAATCTGTTTCCATAGCGCTCGTAAAATATTCCTACAGAACAAGAATTATATCATCGCGATGGTGGGTACTTTAAGGTCACCGGTAAACCCTTTCCGTTGCTTTACGCTCCGCGCTAATATTACCCTGAAGATAGGAAGGATCACCCCATGAATCGCATTCTTATAATGCTCGTTCTATTTGTTTTTCCGCCGTCCTTTGCACTTGCTGAAAGTGTGACGATGGATGATTTGGTCGAGCGCGGAGGCCTCACATATAAGAAGTTCACTCAAGTACCATTTACAGGCGAGGTCATGGACTGGATGCGGGGCGAATTTGTGGATGGTAAACGCAACGGTCCTTGGGTTACGTATCGCGAGGACGGTCAGATTATATCGAAAAATGTTTACAAGAATGGTGAGCTTGACGGAACATCAACTGTTTATCACGGTAACGGGAAGCTTTGGGTCAAGGGCAAGTATAAGGATGGCATACAGCATGGGCCCTTTGAATTCTATCAGGAGAGTGGCCAGTTATGGTCGAAGGGTAGCTATAGAGAAGGAAAATTGGACGGACCATCAGTCGTTTTTTACGAGGGCGGCCAACTGATGATGAATGGCACATACAAAAACGGTATAAAAGACGGTACTTGGTTTGAGTACTATGAAAATGGACAGCTTTATAAAACTGGTGATTATAAGGGCGGCCAGCGAGAAGGTTTGTGGGTGGCGTATTACGAAGAGGGCCAGCCTATGTTTAGAGTTAACCTAAGAAATGGCAAGCGAGACGGGACCGCATTTCGGCATTACACCGACGGTAAACTCGCTGGAAAAACTGAGTGGATAAACGACAGGTTGCAGCCTAAATGGGAGTGCTATAAGAAAAACGGTCAGCGTTGGGAACCAACCGAACCAACAGACAGATCAAAGTGCGGCCTGACCAATTGGTAGGTGGAAAAACTCCTTACTCTATCCCGGAGCCCACCCTGCGTAACTTAATAAGCGTTATAGCAACAGAGTAGGCCAATTTTACTCTGCCAAATCTATCAGAAGTCAATCGCGCTCTTGTTCACCAAAATAATACAGTAAGGTATCAATTTTGAATCAATTTATGCTGCCGGGTGATCTGATACACCGCCCTATATTAATTTAATTTCTGTAATAAAGTATAGAATTGTTTAAAAATTTATCCTAAAATAATATGGATTATACTGGGATTTTAATAGGTATTAACACTTTTCATAAATAAATACATATGGTGCTAATAATGAACAAAAGTTTACATTTCATGGACAGCTCTGGTGAATATTTAGCCGGCACTTTAAGTGCTGAAATGCTAGAGAATTTTGAAACTCTTCTTGCTAGAGACCCTATGGCGAAGAAGGCTGTTGATCAGTTAGAAAGGCGAATGGATATCTTTCTTGGTACGAATGCAAGCGACGCCCTTCGCGCAGCTAGAAAAGATCGTTACTCATCGTTCAATAGTGAGAGCAATGCTGGGCCCCAACACGAGCAACAGAGTAACTGGTCGGAGATTTCACCAGGGATAACCGGTAAGGTATTGCACTATGATCACATGGTGGGGTCAATGATTTATATCGCTCGAATGGAGCCTGGTGCCCGTTGCCCCGAGTCTGTTGAAGGTTCTCCAGAAGAATGTTTGTTAATCGCAGGTAGTTTTTCCATGGGAGATTCTTTCCTTAAGGCGGGCGACCAACATCATGCGCCCAACAGTATAATTCATAGCGGCGGACACGCAGATACTGGCGCGCTCATGCTAATTCGCGCCCAAGACGCCTAATCGGGTTCAATCACAGCTCTGCAGAGACCAAAAGATCGCTCCTAAAGGGCTAGTCAGGAAGCTTCAATCATTTAAGTTCGACCATTGATATCTCGTATACTAAGTCTTTGCCTGCCAAGGGGTGATTTAGATCGACGGTCACGCTATCGTCTGAAATATCAACAATTTTCATGTACGCTTTGTGGCCGCCAGTTAAAGTGGCGCTGACCCTCGTTCCGATTTCCAACTCACCAGCTTGGGGGATTTGTGTGCGGTCTACTTTTCGCAATAAATCTTGAGCATATATTCCGTGGGCTTCCTTCGCGGGGATACTAATAGTCTTAGTATCGCCCGTTGTCATTCCGATCAATGCCTTCTCAAACGCTGGAAGACTGCTTCCTTCGCCGATGATAAGTTCCATTGGCTCATCACCTGCGGATGAGTCAAATTTAGTGCCGTCTTCAAGCATTCCGGAATAGTGCACTCGCACCTTTTGTCCAACTTCTGCCTTTTCCATTATGTCCTTACCGCTCATGGGCACTAAGTATAGTCATCAATTCAAGCGCTGAAGAGCTAGTTAACAGAGTAAAACGTTGTATATGCGTAGGTCATGAGATGATCCAAACTGCGGGCTGTGGGGTCGTGTTTTAGATTCCAACATTAGACTAGTGCATTCAAATGCTCCTGAGCCAGTATCTTCGTTTTCTGGAAAGAATATAAGCAAACTTGACGTTTTCTAGTGGGTGTGCTTAGTCTATTATCAGTGGAAAAGGTCCTATGGCTCCTCCAATAACGAACTAAGCCATAATAGCACTGGAGTTTTGCAACGTATACCCACCGTACTCTATAGCACTTTTTTTCTTCCTTTAACGGGAGATAACTCCCAATAAAGGGAGAAAAAACATGCGCTACGTGGCCAGGAACTATATCGCTGAGTTAGAGAAGGCGGAAAGCTTTTCTCACTCGCTTGATATCTTGATGGAGATTTGCGGGCATCTTGGGTATACGCAAATATCTTACGCCTATCAAAAATTTTCTCCCAGGCTGTTAGATGGGCGCTGGGTGCCATTAAAGTTAAATGTTCGCAACTTCCCGTCGGGTTGGGAGTGTGGTTGGGAACGTTACTCAGTGCATGATCCTTATTATCACGAATGCTTCCAAGGGACCTTACCATTTGACTGGAATGATCTCCAAAATAGCGACAAGCTCCGACCACTTGAACAGAAGGCTTGGCAATATTTAGCGGACATCGGATTGGGTCGTGGAGTAACGACGCCAGTACACTTGCCTGATGGAAAATTCGCTGTCTTAAGTGCTATTGTGGACAAGTCAAACGTAAATTGGTTTGGTATAAAACATAAAACACAGGATTTGATGCTTGATTTAACTCATCTTTACAGCGACACTTTGCTTAAATTAGATTTTGAACAACAGATACCAGTAGTTGACCCATTTAAGTTAAGCCGCCGTGAAAAAGAATGTCTACAGTGGGCTGGAGCAGGAAAAAATGCGCCTGAAATAGCAATAATATTAGGCCTATCCCCAGAGACCATTCGTATGTACTTAAAGAAAGCAAGGTGTAGGCTTGGAGCTCATACGACTGCACAAGCCGTCGCAAATGCTACTCAACTCGGCATAGTTAAACCGTCCTTCTCAAATTGATAAATTATTAAGTCGCCTAAATCGCCAGGTAACGCTTCGCGGCTTCTGGGTCGGTAATTTCTTTCGCTGTCAAATGTGCAACAATATTTCCCTTATCCATTACGATACACCGGTCAGCAACTGTCTGAATTAATTCAAGGTTCTGCTCGACAATAATAACCGTTAAGCCCTCTTGTTTAGCCAAAAGCTTAATATTTTCTCCGATCTCTTGCACGATGTTAGGTTGAACTCCTTCTGAAGGCTCGTCCAATAAAATAAGATCAGGGCGCCCAATTAATACACGCCCGATCGCAAGTTGTTGCTGTTCGCCTCCGCTCAAAGAGCCTGCTTTTTGTGCCCCACGCTCTTTCAGAAATGGGAAAAAATCGTACGCACGAGCAAAGTCGGGGTTTTGGCGATCCCCGCCCAATCCTTTTCCAAGCACCAAGTTTTCTGCTACCGACATTCGCGCAAATATTCCTCGGCCCTGAGGCACGTAAGCAATGCCACGTTTAGCTCTTAGAGATGGGCGGAAGCGACCAATATCTTCACCTTTGTATTCGATCTTTCCTTCCAAAAGTCGGAGCATGCCGATAAGTGTTTTCATGAGTGTGGTTTTGCCCACCCCATTACGCCCAATAATTGCGAGTATTTCCTGGTCGTTAACCGTGAAGGAAAGGTTCTGAAGAATCCGAGCGCTCCCGTAGCCGGAAGATGCATCGGTTACAGTTAGTAAGGGTGTTAAGCTTTTAAGTGCTTCTGAATTTTGGATCATCGCCTATCTCACCCAGAACAACGTTCAAACATTTCCTAGGTAAATCTTTCTGACCTCATCGTTAGATTCGATGTCAGAAAAAGATCCTTCCGCGAAAACGCGTCCGTAGTGCAACACTGTTGTTTTGGTATTTAAATTTCGAATGAATGTCATATCATGTTCAATAACAATGATTGTCATACCGTTAGAATTCAATCGTTTAATTAGGTTTTTTGTTTCCTCGGTTTCCTCAACAGACATGCCAGCTGCAGGTTCATCTAATAATAATACATCTGGACGCGAGGCTATTGACATTCCAATAGCCAGCCATTGGATCTGCCCATGCGAAAGGCCCGCCACTGGCTTGCCCTCTGTTCCGGCCAAACCAAGTTGCTCGATCAATTCGCTAACCTGCGCAGGAATTTCTCTCATTCGATGGTGACGAAGAAGGGGAATGAAAAGATTGTGATAGACGGACAGATCTTGATAAGCGCGAATATTCTGAAACTTGATAGAAAAGCCCAGTCTAGCCCTTGCGAATGAGCCTAAGCGTGTGATATCTCGCCCGTTATGCCTGATCACTCCTTCTGTCGGCTTCTCAATACCCATCAGGAGTTTGAAAAACGTGCTTTTACCGGCGCCGTTGGGGCCGATTATGCAGCGTAACTCGCCTCGTTCAACGGAAAAATCTACTCCGCTAAGAGCTTTTACCCCGCCGTAATTAATTGCGAGGCCGCTCGTTTTGACTATTGGTTCCGCAGTTGCCATGGCTACTTCTTTTCGTTGTACAAAGACCTTCCTATGACTTACTCAACTCGGAAATTGGGATGGCCAATCACCTTTTCTGTTCCTTCAACACTGCACCAAGGCGCTGATACTGAGCTGATAGGGTCGTTATCACTCCTTCGGGGGTGAGCAACATAGCCGCGATCAGGATGCCTCCCATTATGAGGAGAGAAAAATCCCCTACAGCTGCAAGTTGCAAACCAATCCACTCAAGTACAAGTGCGCCAATCAGAGCAGCCGTAAGGTCCTTGCGTCCCCCGACTGCAACCCAAATTACGACGAGAATATTGGCCTTTAACCCAAATTGATTAGGATGAATAAAGGTTCCCCAAGAGGTGTACAATACACCCGCAAGTCCCGCGAGCGCGGCAGCGATGCAGAATACTGATAGCTGAATTAGGCGAATGTCGTACCCATATGTCTCTGTTCTATGGGAGTCCTCGCGAACTGCGACTATGACGTACCCAAAACTAGAGTTCACCAGCCAGCGGAGGCCGAGATAGACGGTCACTAGCAACCCCAGCGTGAAATAATAAAACTCTACACTGCGGCCATCGAACTCCAACAGTGATGAGCCAATGTTAAAAATTAAACTTGGTAGTAACGGGTCATCCGGAGACGCTGGTCTCAGACCATTAAAGCCTCCGATATAAGCTGCACCAATCGTGTAGCTGGGATCAGCGGTTTGCAAGAGAAACAACTCAAACATCAAAGAAACGACCAACATTAGAATTGCAATATAAACGCCACCCAAGCGCGCAAAAAACATTATAAGGCCGAGAAGTGCGGCAAATAGTGTCGGTACTATAACGCCTGATAAAACTGCAATATAAGTATTCCCGTGGGAATCCATTAAGTTGAGTCCGATAATACCGTAGGTGTAACCACCTATTCCAAAAAATGCTGCCTGGCCTAGACTAAGAACCCCGCCATAGCCCCACAAAAGACACAGGCTGAGTGCTAAAAATCCAGAAATTAGAATATTACTAAAGGTGATTAACTCGTATCGGGATAAAAAGTCTGGAGACAGGGCGAGGGCGGCAACGATAGCTAGAAAACTGCACCAAAACGGGATACCGCGGCCAATCGTCTGAGGTCCATTCAAACGGCCAAGGTATTTGTCTAAAATGTAATTTTGGCTATTTAGGCTCATTTTTTCTAGTTATTCGAAGTTTACGTCGTTCCAAGTAATCCGAGATACCTCGCGGAAGAATTAAAAGAAATAGGAAGGCGGCTAACATCATGGATACGTATCCCACGTATACGCTCCAAGTGTTGTTCAGCACAGTTTGTGTGCCTGCCAATGCTGCGGCGCTTGTTACAATCCCTGAAATTACGTTGGCACCACCGCCAACTACGACCGTAATGAACGCTAGCAGTGTGTAATTAACCCCGAAGAAAGGTGAGATCGAGGCGGTCAATGCAAACATACCACCGGCAATGCCTGCAAATGCTGAGCCCAAACCAAAAGTTAGTGCATACATTCGGGAGGTGTTTATCCCGAATGCTTCAGCCATTTCAGGGTTCTCCATCGTTGCTCGTGCTCGAACGCCAATGCCGGTGTAGGAAAATAGGACCCATATCCCTCCAATAAGTGCCAATGAAACGAAGAAAAGCACTGCACGATAGATTCCAAAACCACTCTCACCTATGGAGAAGCTACCGAATGGCGTGGGGACATTGAGAATTGAAGGGCCAAAAATGATTAGCCAACCTTCGGTCAACACGAGGCTTATCCCCCATGTCACAACCAGCGAGGACAACAGCTTTCTATAGAAAAAGCGGATTATGAGCCGTTCAAGAACTATACCGGCAAGGCCCGCTCCAATCCCCGCAAAAATAATTGCGATCGGCGCTGGAATGCCGGCATGATATGAGAATGCCGTGATATAGGCGCCGATCATCATTAGTTCGCCGTGCGCCATGTTAATGACGCCCATCATGCCGAAAATGATTACTAGCCCTACTGCAGCCAATAACAGGAAGGCGACATTGTCAGCATATTGGTAGAAGAAACTAAATATTACGGCAAAAGTGTCCACTTCGGCCTTCTTTGAAAGATACTATCTGGGATAATAATATAGTGGAATACTACGGTCGTCATAATGCACCTTAATAGACGAGCTAACCTTTACGGCAAAAGCGTTTACTTCTGCCTCTATCTTACCCTTCAGCCTACTTTAGAAATTACTATTTGGGGAGCACTGCAGCGGAATACGGCGGCCGGCATAATACACCGGCCGCCGCTTCTTTAACCTACTTGAAGAAGCCTGCCCAGTCTGGGTTGTCCCTCGGCAAGAAGGCACGTCCCGGAGCTTTCTTCCTCATATCGACACCAATGTCCTGAAGAAAAGTGGGCTCCAAGTAGCCCAGGTCAGCCGCCAATGTCAAAGTATGGTTTTCGTCTATTTTGTACAAATAGGTATGTTGACCAGCGTGATGCACTGCACCGCGTAAATGCCAGCGTCCACCAGGGGAATCAGCAATCTCGATATCTTCTTCGAGCGCCTTGATTACCGCCTCGGTCTCAGTTGTTCCTGCGCGTCTCCACGCTTCAGCCATCGCATAAGTTGCTGTCCAACCAAAGCCAGCCCCTTGGTTGATGTATGGGAACTTTGTTTCATCCGGAAAACGCTCACGGAATCTCTTTAAGAACGGTGCATTGTTGGGATGTGGTACGTCTTCTGAATAGCCGATAGTCGCGTACATGTTATTCAATGCAGGCGGCGAAAAACGTTTGTGTTCGTAGCCATCGGAGATGGTGACCATCGACCACATCGGCATAGTCATACCGGCTGCCTGAGCCTGAGGGTAGAACTCAACTTGAGCTGCGCCAACTAAGCAGTGGGCCTGAAAGTCTGGCTTGGCCCGCCGTATTTTATCGATCGTCGCCTGCCACTGCGCTACGCCAAATGGGAAGTACTCTTCCTCAATCATCTCTCCGCCATACAGATGGGCAGCTGTGCGCGTCCAGTCTCCCATCGCTCGGCAATACACATAGTCGGCACCGATGAAGTAGATTTTTGGACCGACGTTCTCAATCATCCACTTAACGCTAGGCAGGACCTGTTGTTGGCCAGTCGCGCCGGAGAAAAACGAGTAATGATCAGCGATACCACCCTCTCCTTGATTATTATGCCAATAGATAGTCTTGGCCCTAATAACCTCCCGGCGTGCAGCCTCCCGCTCGGCACCGGTATAGGCTGCAAAAACGACATCCGCCTCGTCATCATATACGCACCTTTGTGCAAGTTCCTGGTAACGCTTTACGGTTGACTGTCCGTCGTAGCCGACAACCTTGATTTTTTTATTCATGCCGTCGACGAAAATACCGCCCGCCGCATTTATCTCTTCAGCAGCCATTTGATAGGCGAAATGTTTCGGGGATGACATAATAGAGAAATCGCCAGATGTACTGTCGATTGCGCAGATAATTATCTCATCGTCAGCCTTTCCCGCCTTGGCGGGGGTAGCGAGAATGGAGGTCGTTACGGCAAAAGCCAAGCCCATAACTCCGAAGAGAAGAGCCTTCCCCCATTTTGGAATTCTAATTGAACTGTTGGACATTTGTTGTTCCTCTCTTGCTTTCGAACACATCGTTATCGCCCATGAAGAATCTGGGTAAATAGCCGAGGGTGTTTGTTTGCGAAAAGCTACTTGTTCCTTTCATAAATTAAACACCCTCGGCAAAGATTTTATTAGCTATCCTGGGAACTGTATTGGGTCCGTTGTTCTTCAGCGCCTTATTTGCCCTGATCTACGACACCATTCAGTTCTTCAAGAAGTTCGTCAGTGCCCATTACCCGGCCAAAACCGCGGTTCATGGTTTTGCATACTTCTTCGTGAATAGCTGGATCGTCTGTCGCGTTTAGATCATATGGGAATGCAATCTTAAACCCACGTTGCATACCGGACCGTGTAGTCGTGGAGCAACAAAAGTTAGTGCAGGCGCCGGTTAGGATAATTTGATCCCTACCCATTGTCCTAAGAACTTCTTCCAACTCCGTACCCCAAAATGAATCGTAACGACGCTTGTTCTCGATGACCCACTCGCCCGGTTCCGGTGCAATCTCACCATAAATTTCTGCACCCGCTTGCCCTTCGATCAGGGATTCCTGGAGAAGGGTAAGATAGGTGTGCATCAGACCTTTGTCTCGTCCGCTAGGATGCGCTTGGTGCTTTGTGTAGATAATCGGAACCCCATGTTTCCGACAAAAAGCCATCACCTCTTTCAATTTTGGGAGCATCTTAGTAGATGCGGGCATCCATAGCTTGCCCTTGGGATCAACAACATCTACCTGGAGATCAATAATCAGGAGCACGGACTTGTCAGGGTTCAATTCCCATAACGGCCTATTAGCGTCATAATAAGCATTGACGGCTCCTTCATAGCACTCTTTTTCTCCCTCGAGGGCCTCATCGAAATACCAAGCATTGTATTGGCCTTTGGTTTCTTCTTTATAGAAATCTGGTTTTGCCATTTTTCAAAACTCCTCCATTTTTGATTTAGTATCAGTGACTTGCGTAGCCCTTTACGGGGGCAATTCGCCCACGCATATAAGGTTTGGTGGTACCGAATTCTTAACTTCTAATTATTCTGTAGCCCAAGACGATACGACGGAAACGACCGTCACTGATCAGTATGCTACGCGTAAGCACGCGCCACAAAAATACCCCCAAATTGGGGTATGCAAGACATGCTTCATAATGGCTCCAATTAAACTCAGAAACTTGGACTAATACAAAATTTCACCACGTCCGATATATTTGTTAGTCAGTTGGACTATACTGTGCGCCCTAAAATAAAGGCCTTATAAAAAAGATGAAAATTTTTTGATGAGGCCAATTTTCGATCACGACAAGACGGAGTAACCACAGGAGCTATACTGAGGGACCGCGTAGTATCAGTTTGATTGACTAGTAATCGGGCGTGTTTTTTTTATTACAGAAACCTTCGTTTTTTTTCTGGATTCTATCGAGAATCCAGACTACATGACTGGTTTCATTAAATTGCTTTGGGGTGCGCCAAAATGAGCAGAAATTCTCACCCAATGGGAGTATTCATCCTCGGCGATGTGCCCCCTAAAGATATTGTGCAATTAAGCCGTCAGATTGAAGCTAGCGGTTTTTCGGAAATCTGGTTCGCTGAGGATTATTTTATGCTATCGGGCTTTGCGAGTGCTGCAATAGCCCTGCAAGCGACTGAATCCATTAATGTTGGCATCGGCGTCGTCTCGGCGGTCGTTCGCCATCCGGCGGTAACCGCAATGGAAGCTGCTACGTTGGCTGGCGCTTATCCGGGACGATTCACGCTCGGCATTGGCCACGGCGTACCAGCCTGGACACGGCAGATGAAGCTTTATCCAAAATCCGTTCTTACGGCAATGCGAGAGAGCGTAACCTCGGTAAAGCGCCTGCTCGCAGGCGAAACCATAAACGAACAAGGAGAATATTTTGGTTTTGACGAGGTAAAACTCACCCACCCGGCCCCGACATTACAAGTGCTGACTGGCGTCGTTAATCCAAAATCGGTCGACCTTA
The DNA here is from genome assembly GCA_964451145.1 of uncultured bacterium. Lineage (GTDB taxonomy): Bacteria > Poribacteria > WGA-4E > WGA-4E > UBA9662 > TMED15. The sequence continues at coordinate 12,896 of CAYVHK010000128.1, forward strand.
CTGCGGAGATCGCCGACGGCATGTTGATCTCCGCCCTTGCCGGACCTGAGTACGTGCATACGGTTTCTGAACGCGTCAAGGGCCAGCGTGCAGGAGGTGAAGAAGAGTTCCGTTTTGTAACATATGCGCTGATTTCAGTCTCTCCGAAGCGCGATGAGGCCCGCTCCAAGGTGCGGCCATTAGCCGCTTTGTATCTTAACGCAATGGGGCCGACCCTACTTACGGGAGCCTATGGCGTAAACGACGCATTGATGGCGCTTATAGACCAAGGAGGTAGCACTGCGCTTGAGCAAGAAATGCCAGATGAATGGCTTGATTGGCTAGCAGTCGCCGGAGAACCGGAAGAATGTCTGGCGGGAATCCAAAACTTATTCACCGCCGGCTCTAGCTCAGTTGTCCTCTGCGTCGTTCCGTCCGAAGAACTGCCGGAACAACTTGACATGATCTCGCGCGAAATATTACCAAAACTATAACAACTCATTCATGTTAGAGGATGAAACCCCAACCCAGTACAGGACCAAGACGTGAAGTTAATCTTAAATAATTGCTAAAGTAAGTATAGGGTAAACTGATCAAATGGTTAGAGGTAAATCATAATTTTGATGATACTAATTTACCTCAGATATAGGCTCATATCCCGAAGGTTGAGGGATTAAGGGGTGCCCCATTCCACTTAAATTATTATGATAAATGAACGGGTTAGTAGATTTTTCAAGAGAGATGATAACATATCAATAAGGG
>CAYVHK010000129.1:0-2893 GCA_964451145.1 uncultured bacterium
ATGTTTTTACAATATCCATTTCTCTTAAATAATCAAAGGTTAACACCAATGGCATATTGGTCGGTCAACGGTCAGGTTGGGCATATTCAACCCAATGGTCTATTTACTGCTAACAGAATTGGAAAGGGACAAGTTACAGCTATTTCGGAAGGTCTGTCAGCTACTATTCCCATTCAAGTAACAGCCGGTGAACCTGATCATATCGCTTTAGACCCCCCTTATCAGATATTAATGAAAGGAGATCAATTTCAACTGAATGCTACTGTACGAGATCGGTTTGGAAACATTGTTGCTCCCCATACTGATTATCGATGGACGGTAGCCCGAGAGTCAGCATTAGTTGCTAACGTTGATTGGCGGGGTCAAATAACTGCTTTATCACCCGGTCCTGCTCGCATCATTGTTTACTTAGGTAACATGGCTGGACAAGCCCAAATTTTTGTTATACAAAATGACCAATCAAAAACTGAAGAGTTGCGGTCGATCAAAAGTTGGCAAGTTTATCCTAAACCCATATCGCCAAAAGAAAGCTTAAAATTTAATGCAGGAGATCAGGTCCAATTAACTAGTCAGGCTCGAACTGATTCGGGTTTAGTTGTCCCAGTTATCTGCCAATGGTTAGTGATTGATATTTTATCAGGGAAGTTTAGTTCTGTTGGTCACATCAGCGATAGCGGTTTATTCCATGCAATAACTGCCGGGAAAGCTTATATTAAGGCAACACTTCAACCTATGACTGGCTTCGAACCTCTAGATCGACTCACAAATGATCTACGGACTCACCAGATACTAATTGAGGTTGTTTCTGGTCGCCCAAAATTTGGTCAACTGACTCCACAAACGGTAGTTTATCTTCCAAACAATCAGGATTCGACACAATTTAAGTTAAACTTATTTGATGCTTTTGGTAACCCAACAAACTTGGTACAACAGCCAGTCTGGAAAGTAATCGGTACAGGTGGACGAATTTCACCAACGGGTCAGTTTTCCCCCCAACCTAAAATCGATCAGGGAATAGAAACACAAATACTGGCTCACTTACCTGATCTTAATATTGTAGCACGAGCAACTGTTCAATCAGCCACTGGCGACCAAGTAATTCATAAATTTCGTATAGCCCCAGCGAACATTGATATTTTGAATTATGGTCAGATAGTTTTTCAATCTTTAGCCCAAAATATCAATGGCCATTCGGTGCCAGTTTATCCAAATTGGCGACTATTATCTGAATCTCCTATTGATTCATCAATTCGCTTGAGCAATGATGGTAAATTAACGGTAGTTCCTTCCATAAAAACAGAATTAAAACAATCTTTTCAAGTGGTGGCTAGTCTTAATAACGGTCAGCAGGCGATTGCTACTGTTAATCTAAAGTTAAATCAACTGAAAAGCATCCAAATTTTGGCTGAAAAAAAAGTTGTAGGGATCAATCAGACTTTACCAATACAAGCACTTGGCAGAACGTTAGATGGCCGGGAAATAAATATCCAACCTGAGTGGAGTGTCCAGCCGCCAATTGGATTAGTTGTCAATCGGAACAATAAAATTACTTTTGAGGCAACTTCGTCGGGCTATTGTCAAGTGTGGATTAAACATGGACACTTAAGCGCATTTTGGCCAATCGAAGTGAAATTATTTCAGCAACCATCGGCTTTAGAAATCAAATTTCTGCAGACCTTAGCTAGTCAAACGATCGTGGCAGGCAATGAAATTTTATTGGTTGGTGTTGAATCAACAGTTTCTAATTCTTTTTCTTCTATAGTGAAACACGCGGAATGGCGAACCGAGCCGCCTACCAAAATTCGGCATTTGCCTGATGGAGTGGTTGGTATTCGCCTAACAAAATCGACACCAACTAAAGTTTTTTGTCAAGTATTTTTGCCGTCTCGTTTGGCAACTTTAACCTTATCAGTTGTGCCAGCGACTGTAACCCAACTAAAAATTGAACCATCAGTTCTGTCCTTGCGATCGGATACTGAACATCCGGCATTAGCGCAACAATTCCAACTCAATTTATTTGATGATTTCTGTAATCAGGTAATGAGCGAAAAGGCTAACACGACAATCTGGTCAGTCAGCGGAGAAATTGGCATAATTAGTTCGAGTGGACTGTTTCAACCAAAGGCCGTTCCCATTGGAACCACTACTTCAGTCTCGGGCCAGGTTAACGTTGTAACACCTTACGGTCGCAAAACAGCTAAAGTTACCTTAGTATCGGATATTGGTCGCCTGGTACGCTTAGAAATTACACCAAAGTCGGCAGAAGCACGGGTCGGTCAACCAATAGGGCTTACTATTCGAGGTTATAATTATCAAGGGCAACTATTTCCCGAAACTGATCTGATTCATCATCATCAGATGACCCAAATCTTTTTTCAAGCCACCGATGGAACTGTAGAACAAAACGATGGAGAATGGATATATTACCCACCGACAAAACAAAAAACTGTGCGCATATTGGCTAAAAGTGGTAGCATCGAATCAGAGCCTCTTGATATAGAACTTAATCCATCCGACCCGGCCCGATTGGTTTTATCTCTTCCTAATAAAACAATACAACTTTTGTCGAAAACTCTACATTTGGTGTCTGGACAACGTCAACTAATTACCTACCAGATTCTTGATCAATATGAAAATTTATTATCCCTAGACGATGTTAAGTTCGGAACTCCAAATTTCATCTTAACTCAGTCCACGGTCGGTCAGGTCGACGATGTCAAGAAAGAGATAGGAAGAGGAACTTTCACCTTTCAAGCCCAACAGACGGGACAAACTGATTTGACCATTCGACAAGCCGGATTAACGACGACCATTACTATTTTGGTCAAAGCTGGAGCTATTAATCGCTTGAAGCCCTCATTAACAGAGAAGTCAATCATCGCAGGAGAAAATT
>CAYVHK010000129.1:2903-13535 GCA_964451145.1 uncultured bacterium
GACAATTTGGGCAATCGAATTTCGTTAGCTAGCCTACCATCCATCCAAGCTAGTGTTCTTCGAAGCGATTCCAGTTTAGAGCAAAGGGAATTGATGACATCTTCAACGAAGAGCAATGAGCTGATTTGGGAAAAAACCTTTAATCAATCTGGGATTTATCAACTTTTTTACGAAACAATAAACACGGCTCAACCAATTACTACTAAGGTGACCGTCAAGGTATTTCCTGATCAATTGGCAACGTTACAGCTTGTTTTAAGTTTACTGACAGATTCTGCCGAAGTCTCAGCTATTAAATTAGCTCAACCCTACCAATTGGTTTCGGGTTTATCTTATCAACTGAAAACCGTCGGAAAAGATATATTTGGTAATATTATTCATGTTCAACCAAGTTGGAAACTTGTTGGGGACATTGGTCGAATCAGATCAACGGAAGATTTTGCTATACTTGACGCAACCTTCATTGGTTCTGGCCATTTGGTCGCTACTTCTTTTGGGGTTTCAACCCGAAAATCTATCAAAATTTATCCTTATCAAAAAGAAATTTCCTCTAACGGTGGTCAAGTGAAAAGTCCTGTTGGTATTAGGCTAAATATACCAAGTAAAACTTTTTCTCAAAACGTAAACATCGCAGTTCAAATTATTGAACCACCAGGTATGGAAGAAAAAGCTAAACGAATAACGCCTGTGATTAAAATTTCACCTTTGCAACCACTTGCCAAACGTCCTATTCAATTGATCTTTGACTATCGTTCAGCAATTACATCTGATTTTGAGCCATCAGAACTGAGTCTCTATTTTTGGGATAGCTTTAGCAAAAATTGGATGGCGATTGCTAGTCGGGTAGATACAACTAATTTTCTTGTCGAGACTACCATCAACCATTTTGGCATTTTTGCCTTGATGGCCAGTGATGAGCCAAACATTATTTCTCCTGAATTGACAATTCAGAACATACAGTTCAGCCCCTCTCTCTTTTTTGCACCTGAAAACCACCAACTGACCATCACCTATCAAATTATTGCACCTATTGATCAACAAGCGAATAGTGTAGAAGTAACAATGAAAATTTTTAATTTGTATAACCAAGAAGTAACTATTCTACTAGACCAATTCCCCCGTCGAATAGGCAACAACGTGGAAGTCTGGAGCGGTCGGGATATGAATGGCCAAATCGTTCCAAATGGTAGGTATATTTTGCTTGTGCTTGTTGATGATGGACATACACAAGCATATGAAAAGCAAATCATTACTGTTTTTAAATGACAATTCTAAGAATCAGTTTAAGCATTATCCTGGCATCAATCGATATCCGACTTTTGTAAAAAAACTGACAAAAATCCATATCCCACCAATTAAAGCTTCACCAAAGACCATACCCAAGAAAAACGGCTGGCACCGACGAAAGAGTTTGAATCCGCCGATTTTTAGGATCACAATCTTGCAAAACCAACCGATTAAAAAACATGACCATATCGTAAATGGAGCCCAACTAGTGGTCATTGCATAGCCCAACGGATGTACCCGCCACCATAGAAAACGATACCGCATAAAAATTAGTAATCCCATTAATGAAGTCCCGATTCCGACAAAGGATAATTCCATCCAGTTGGTCTCTTTGGGAAAATTGAGAAAGGTAATCAGTCGATTCCATGGCTCTGAATCAGACCAATAGCTCATGTTGTTTCCACCTTTTTGATACCAAGTCATTAAACCTGCATAGTAGGATGCTAGCAATCCAATTACCATGGATAAAAACATTGCCCCCATCAGATGTCGCCGATATAACCGAACTCGGTCGCTGGCTTTAAAACTGTTCATGACATGTGGCATTATGAATTCTCGCAAATCGAACATCATCATCTTTTCAAAGGTTAAAATCGTATGATTTCTAGCACTAAAACTGGAAGAACCAAAAGCCGTCATTAGATAATCGGAAGGGCGAAAAATAGCTAATAAAAATAGAAATCCTCCATCAGTTACCATCCAAGTCAAAACAATTGCCATCATATAAAAACAGATCATTACGCTGATTGCCAACCAGAAGGAAAGACCAATAATCGAGCTCATCAAGGCAATTAGATAGGTCGTTAACAAAAGGCCAATAAGAGCCCAACGATAAGTTAGTGGTTCATTATTATCATCAATTTTTGTTTGGTTACTGAAGGCTTTTCTGATTACATCCCATATATGCCTACGAGCCAACCAAAACACGAAAATAATCAGGGCAATATATCCACCCATTTCTTGTCGGTTGGCAAGTGTCCAACCACTAAAGGAAGCGCCACAGGCTAAAACAACCAAGCTTTGAACTTTATAGATTAGGTAAAAAAACCAAAAGGAAAACGACACATCCAATGACAACAGATATGTAAAACCGATAATAGAAGGGTAAACCATAATTGAGATCGATCGCATTGCAGACCACGGTTTATTGACTAATAGAGAATCTAGGTTAAAATGAAGGGAGATTGATGGGAAATCAGGGAAATAATGCCCCAGGCCATTCAATAGGTGAATTATAATGGGTAGAACTGCTCCCGACCACATGATAGGATTGCGGAAGAAGGCGTTTACCCGTTTTTCAACGGGTGGTGCTACTACCATCTCCGCTGGTAACTTGACCAAAGGAAAAGCGAATCGTTCGTGTTCAACCCACTGCTTGCGCAAAATTACGCTTAGGCAAGTAAGGCTAGTAAAGGTGAGAAATGCATAAGAGCACCAAGCCAATGATGGTTTGAGCCAAACTATCCATGGTATTGATTCCCCGGGTGGTAATCCTTCATAAAAATACTTTACTGCTTTTGGTTCTGTTACCATAATAGATTCAGGTAGGTAATGGAAAAATAATGATTTCCAGTCATTTTCAGGAGTGGCAAAATAGTAAGGTGAAACCAACATCCACAAGTGGTAACGGATAAAACCAGCCGAAGGAATACCGGCTGCTACAATCATCATACTCCAAATTGTTATTAATTCGGAAGGCGATAAATCCCAATCAGATTTGGTCAATCGCAAAGCAATATTTAGCAAAGACAACAAACAAAATAAAAAGAAAGCTCCTATGGGAAAGTGGTTCCCAGATACAAAGGTGCCTCGTAAGTAATAGTCGTTATATGGGGTAACGAGACAGATCAGGATGACACAAAAGATACCAATTAGTATCCCACGCGAAGTGATCGAGTGTAGTTTTTCTCTTTTTTTCACTACATTTTTCTATATATTGAAATTTAACAACAATACAATAAAGGATACCTAATCAAAGCTAATCCCATTGATATTAACTATATCAAGAGGAATGTTGCTGGCTTGACGGTAAAAAAAAGATTTGGTAGAATCGGGTCGGATTTCTAAACATTAAACGGTAAAAAAATAAGTTTGTTTTATTAAAAAGAGGTTCACAAATGTTCAAAAATTTAAGCCCCGGCGCAATTGGTGTTTCTGCAGATATGAAACAAGGGTTGGCTTTTGCTAGACAATTTGGTTTTGAAGGGTTAGATCTTAATATCTACGAAGCAAAAAAAATGGCCGATGAACAATCGATCGATGAAGTTAAAGGGTTATGGAATGGGATCAAAATGGGAAGTTGGACTTTTCCTCTTACTTGGAATGCACCAGAAGACGACTATAAGGAAAGCCTATCTCGTCTGCCAGAAATCGCAGCTTTTGCAGCTGAGCTTGGTTGTTTTCGGACTGCTATTTGGATTCCGCCTGCATCCAGTGAAAAAACCTATCAAGAAAATTGGGATTTTCACGTCAGCCGTTTCCGTCTAATTGGTGAGATTTTGGCTGATTACGGCCATATGATCGGATTAGAATTTATTGGGCCTCGTACCAGTCGGGCAAATATTGAGCACGGGTTTATTCACACAATGGATGGTATGCGTGGTTTAGCTGCTGCGATTGGCACCGGTAACATTGGTTTATTGTTAGATACCTGGCACTGGTACACGGCCCAATCCACTTTGTCAGACCTCTACCACCTGTACGTTGATGATGTTGTCTACGTACATGTGAATGATGCACCAATGAACGTAGACGTCAAAGATCAAATCGACAATGTACGGTGTTTACCAGCGGAAACTGGCGTTATTCCTTTAGGGAAATTTTTCCAAATTCTATCAGAAATAGGTTACCAAGGTCCAGTAGCAGCTGAACCGTTTAGTCAAAAATTACGGGAAATGAAACCAGAACAAGCCTTACAAGCAACCATTAATTCCCTAAACGAGGTCTGGAGACAAGCAGGACTATCTTAGCCAATGGCAATTTTTGAAACGGCTGACCAGCTTTATGCCTGTATTGGTGGCCTGTTTTCTCGTTTGCGACAAGATACAGAAATCCAAGAACAACTGAGTTTATTACGACTAAGCGTCCAGTTCACTTTTTCTGCACCAACAGCAACAATCGTATTAGCTGCTAAAAACGGGAAACAGGCTGTCCTATGCCATCAGAGGATAGAAAACCCAGACGTAGAACTAATAATGTCGGGTGATGTGGCACATCATTTCTGGATGGGAGATATCAATGTAACGGAAGCCATCACCAAACGCCAAATTGTGCCCGTTGGCTCACTAACCAAAATCATGACGTTGGTACCGCTTATTAAATCAGCTGTCCACTTCTACCCACAACATTACCAAGACTATCAAGCCGAAACAAAATAGGTTAGATTGTATTATGATTGGTGTGAAATAGAGTAAGCTAAGAGCCGGCGGCCAGCTTGTTTATACTGATAGCTAAGCGGGATTTTCGACGGTTAGCCGTTGCTTTCTTGATCACGCCTTTTCCGACAGCTCGGTCAAGTTGGCCGGACGCTTCTCGGTATAATGTCTGAGCTTGTTCTAAATTGCCGTCCGAAATGGCCGTTTTTGCTTTCCTGACAACTGTTCTAAGAGCCGACATTCGCCTACGATTGACGACAGTCTTTCGCTGATCGGCTCGGATATGCTTAAAAGCTGATGATCTGTTTGCCATATTTATTTTCTCACTTCTATTTTGAATTTACTACTTTAGTTCAATAGAACTAGGATTGTGGTACATCATCTAGGTACGATTCCAGCAATTTACGCCGTTTTCTAGGTGTACGAGCCGTTTTTGGCGTTAATTCCTCATCGTCATCTAATTCGGAGTTATCGACAGAATTATCGAGATCGTCATCAAGGCTATCAAAATCATTTTCCAACTGATCAAATTTTTCAACCTCATTACTTGAATCTAATAACTCATCTGTCAATAAATCACCGCGTTCCAAAGCTTCTAATTCTTCTGGTGTTTCCCTGCCTTCTAATTCAACTTGAGAAAAGAGCGCATCGAGGTCTTCAGTATTAGTTTCTGTCGAGAATTCTTCTTCCAGCGGCACGAGATCATCCAAATCATCATCAAATGTAATCAGGTCGCTTTCTTCTTCAGAATCATCAAAATCAAGATCAACTAACGGATCATTATCATTTAAATTATGAACTTTTCTATCTGGGTCTAGCCCCGTTTTTGTTTCCTTCAGTTTCGCTACGGCTAACTCTTCTTCCTCTTCGCCTTCATCAAAGTCGTCCAAGAAATCTTCATTGTCATCTACAAAAAAATCTTCTTCCTCTTCGTCAATAGTTTCAAGTTCATCTTCGAGAGAAGAAAAATTTTCTGGTTCATTTTCGACGACAATACTATTTCCTTCCTCCAATATGGTGCCTTCATCTATTTCTGATACTGTTGACATATTAGGATTAGCAGATATAGGAGGCTGTTGTCCCAGATTAGACGATGTTTTTTTAACTATATTTTCTTGTATTTCAGAAACGAAGGCTTCCGGCAAGGCACTCTTAACGCTACCAAACCTTTCAATAATTGCGGCTAGTTCCTGATACCTTTCCCGTTTTTCAACCTTAGCGTTTTCTAAACGAGTTTGCGTTCGTTTAGCATGTCGTTTCAAGTCATGCAGTTCAACAGTTAGCTCGTCAATTTCTTGATCTAATTCAGCTTTCTGTTTAGCTACATGGTCGTGCTGTTTTTCAGATTTGGCAATTTCAGCCATTAACGTACCAATCTGATCCCTAATTCGGCTGACTTGCTGGCGCTTTTGACTCAGCGATTCTTTTCTTTGCGACAATCGGCCAATTTGTTCATCAAGCTGCCCTTCTTTCTGATCAAGCTCAGAAATCGCTTTTTCGTAGATAACCTCAACTTGTCCCGTGATGTTTTTAACTGCATCATCCATCATCATTCACCGGAGTGGCCCGTTTTGCTCCCAAATGGTAGCATATTCTAAGAAAAGTTGTCCACTGATATTGGGTTTGATTTCTGCTTGACTTAATTCAATTAATCAAAGCTAATACCAATAGTATTGGTCAAAATGTTATAATCCACATAATAATACCAGTGAAAAGCGGGGGCGATTTAGCCTTGAATCCATCGATCAGCAAACCGGCGACCCGAATTTCGAATTTGTGGAAAACTTTTGGTGGACATTTGCAAGCTTTAAAGGGTGTTAATCTAACTGTCCAAACTGGCGAAATGGTAGGCCTGATTGGCACTTCGGGTTCCGGAAAGTCAACCCTCTTGCGACACATATCAGGTTTAGTTACCAGCGATGTCCACCCAAATTCTGAAGTTTCGGTTTTCGGGAGAAAAGTCCAGTCGGCAGGACGAATTAGGTCCGATGTCCGGAAAATTCGAGCCGGAATCGGATTTGTTTTCCAACAGTTCAACTTAGTGTCTCGAATGTCGGTATTGAAGAATGTATTGGTTGGTCGGTTAGCTCAAATTCCCAACTACCGTAGTTTTCTATCTTTGTTTACCCGTACCGAGAAAATTGCTGCCATGTGGGCACTCAACCGAGTTGGATTAGCTCACCAAGCTACTCAACGAGCTGGCACCTTATCAGGTGGGCAACAACAACGAGTAGCCATCGCTCGTGCCTTGCAACAACAGGCCAAGATTATATTAGCTGATGAACCGATAGCCTCTCTCGACCCTGAATCAGCTCGTCTAGTTATGGAAGCTCTGCGTGAATTAAACCAAAAAGACAAAATTACAGTGATTGTTAGCTTGCACCAAATCAACTTTGCTAGCCAATTTTGCCCTCGGATTGTAGCACTCAAGTCAGGAGAAATCGTTTTTGATGGTGCGGCAGAAGATTTATCAACTGATCAGCTCCGTTGGATTTATGATTCAGAAGACGATTTCGAATCGATAAGACAAACAGGAAATAATTCAAATTAAAGAAAGATCTTATAACAAACTAATGTCAAACTTTCGTCAGAATATTGATCAACCTGACCAAATAGAAATCCCCAAAACACGGTTAAGTGTTATTCTGACACGTCTATTTGTCGCTATTTTCACCGTGGCAATTTTACTATTTTCAATTAAAGGTGCAGAAATTCGGTTCGGAGACTTGTGGAAAAACCGAGATAACATGGTACAGTATGGTGGAGGGTTTCTCAAACCTGACTTTATTGACTGGCCTGATTATCTGCAAGAGATGCTCATTACTTTACAGATTGCCGTCTGGGGAACGTTTCTTGCTATTATTGGTGCTATTCCTTGCGGTTTAATTTGTTCTTCCAACCTCACGCCATTTTGGTTATCTCAACCAATGCGACGACTAATGGACTTACTTCGCTCTGTCAACGAAATGGTCTTTGCTATGTTATTTATTGCTGCTGTTGGTTTGGGACCGTTCGCTGGCGTTTTGGCATTGAGTCTTCATACCCTTGGCTCACTGAGCAAATTATTCTCCGAAGTTGTTGAAGCCATCGATCCACAACCGGTCGAAGGTATCCGAGCTACTGGGGCTACGCCTCTTGAGGAAATCATTTATGGAGTTCTCCCCCAAGTCTTTCCGCTTTGGATTTCTTATTCGTTATACCGTTTTGAAGCTAATGTGCGTTCGGCCAGTGTGATTGGTATGGTCGGTGCTGGCGGTATTGGTATGTTATTGTGGGATGCCATTCGTGGATTTGACTATGGAAAAACTGCAGCTATTATATTGACAATTATTGTCGTTGTTAGTTTTTTAGACTTTGCCTCAGCTCATATTCGACGTTTTTATATTTGATTGTTTAAACTAAATAAATATTGTATGAGAAGAACTAGATAGAATTTTTATCTAGGCTAGCATATCGATCGGGTTATAATTAACGCTAAGACCACGATTGGAAAATTGTTCGTAGTTGGGCTGAGGTTGAGGCGTAGCAGGTGGTTGAGTGCGGCTTTGCTTGGTCGATGGCATAGTGCGTTGAACTGTCATTTTTTGACTGACCAAAGAAAATTGTCTTTGCTGTGGTCTTTGTCTTTGCGCTTCTTCTTCTGTCGCTTGATTATCAGCTTCGGTTTCCTGTAGAAATTCAAGTTCAGCTTGTTGTGTCTCAAGTCGCTCAAGTCGTTTACGAGCTGCGTCTGCCGAGTCTTTGAATTTATCCTGATCGAAGGTCAGTTTTCGATAAAAAAGTGGGGATTGTAGATCTGTAATAGCCATTCGAATTTTGGTCGCGAAGAAGTCTATTTGTAATTAGAGCTCTTTTTTAGTATCGTAAAATACTATACTATTAATCTTTTTTGCTTATATTTTTCACGTGTTTTTTCATTCTTCTCTGATGTGTTTTCAGTACATCAAGTTAATAGTAGAACAGACAAGAATAACATCTCAAATGATGAAATATAAAACATTACCAATCGCATCCAACCCTTTGCGGGATCGATTATATCACCGCGAACCAATTAGGTCAAACGGAATGTTAACGGATAATCTCCACAGTAGCTACAGAAATCTATCTGCAATTTTTAAATTATGATGAAATGGCTTTTGTTTCACATATTTAGACCATTACTTGATAGCAGATATGCGGCCTAAAACAAGTTGTTTTTTTCTTTCATTCTCTTTGTATGTCTTCAACTAATATGTCCGTTGATTTGTTTAGACGCGAGGCTGCAACACTGCAACCAATGGTCAGTTTTAAATTTACGTGGCGAAAAAAGTACTAATTATTGTAGTTTTTGTTAGCTATTAGGACAATCAAAATTAGGTAAAAAAATGCTGTTTAAATCAAAAATCTCTGTTCAGGAAGATAGAAGAAACACGTCTAACGCTCTTTAATTATGAATTTATCCTTGCAAGTGATCAAGGATACAAATCTTCATTTTATAGTACTTTGATCAGCTGTATTCACCAATATAAACTGAAATTTACAACTACCCTCATATCATTTGATGATCCGCGCGGCCCACCTCGCATCTGAAATTTATATAATTTATTGAATTCGACTTTCTTTCGCTTGAAGTTTTTGATCTCTTGTTTTTTGTAAATCAGTCTTCAGTGTAATTCTATTATTCCTAATTTTTAATCAGAGTATGCTCCATGTATAAAACGAAAATCCTCTATCGTCTAATAGCCTTTTATTTTTTGGAATTATTAATTGTTGGTTGTGTCAAGGAACAGTATTTACAGCCGATTTCAGATCAGCATCCTGCTAATCCAAATATCTATTTAATCGATTCGGATTATTCCAAAAACCCATTACTGATTAGATCAGAGGATGTTAATTCGAGTTCATCTCATACAACTATTTCAGTGGGAGTGGAAGCAGAAAGTACTTTGCAAGACATATTATTTTCTTATTTTGAGGTTGGTCAACAATTAGCCGAGGATCAAATTTTTGAGATTGCTGTTCACTCCCAAAAGTTGTTATCAGCTTTTTATCGATTAGAGAAACAACTTGAGATGAAAAAAATTTGGTCTCTTACTCAAATGCAACATCTACATTATCAAGCCAACAAACTAATAAAAACAAAGAAAATTGAAGAAGCCAGAATAGCGTATGGTTTTTTAAGTCAAGGTTTAGTGGAAATATTAAAAAGTGTTCAATTATCTTCACCTCAATCTGTTTATGTTTTTGTCTGTGGAATGGCAAAAGGTATGCCAAAAAACGGCATTTGGTTACAAGAGAAAACCGAAGCAAGAAATCCTTATTTTGGATCGGCGATGTTATCATGTTATAGTCAGCAGTTTAATTTATTCTCCCTATCCCAAAATAATCTAATTAAGGAAATCGAATAAAGATGAGAATGATCATTACTGACAAGCTAAGACATTTGATCGAAGTGGTTATTTGTTTTTTCTTGATTATCTTAGGGACAAGTTGTGCCGCTGATTTTTCAGCCCAACAACAATTGGCTAAAATAAACCAAAAAATCCAACTACAGAACAATTATCAGATTGAATGGAAAAAATTATCAGCAAAAAGATTGGAGAAAATGTTATCTCAGCCAATTACTCTTGAACTGGCGGTTCAGATTGCATTGTTGAATAATCGGAAATTACAAGTTAACTTTCAACAATTACAGTTAGCAGAGGCCAAGTGGCAATCAATGGAAATATTACCGAATCCATTTTTGCATTTTTCACAACATACTAACTTACACGGAGATAATCATATTGGCCTACATGAAGAAAGTCATAAAGCTTATGAAATTACCGCCGGGTTTAGTTTAGTTGATTTATTATTTCGATCCAAATAACAAGATGTGGTAGCACTGGAAGGACGGAAGGCTGTGCTACAAATTTGGGCTGAGATTTTTGATCTAATCGGTCAAACCGAACGCTCCTATTATCGGCTAAAAACTAATGCTTTTCGACTTGAA
>CAYVHK010000130.1:0-13449 GCA_964451145.1 uncultured bacterium
GAATGAGCGATTGGATTTTCGCCGATCCAGCGTTCGTCAGCCTCATCCGAATCCGGTTGATAGCGAGTATCGATACTCAATCGAATTCGGTTATTAGGAGATTGATTGTCCAACGAGCAGTGCATGGTATGCATGGTAAAAATTAGCAAATCACCAGCTTGAAAGTCAGTTGTTAACCATTGGCCTCCAAACTGTTTTTGCACTTCGACCGGATTTCTTGTATAAGAAGCTTTAAATTGTTGAGGGTTGGAATTCTGGTCGTCGACATCGATGGATCCGTAGCTTTGAATCAGTTTGTCAAATTGATGCGAACCTTCCAAAACTGCTAGCGATCCCTCGATCTTGGGTACGTCTCCAACGGGTGTCCAACTGGTCAATAGCTGGTTAGAACCACGTCCCATGTAAACCCAATCATAATGACAAGGGGCCGCACTTCCGCCTCGCACAGATCTCACCCAAATAAAGTCTAAAGGTCGAACCGCTTGGCCAAAAAAATGGGTATAAAAGTCGATCATTTCACCCTGATGTACTAATTGTTGTACTGCAGGCCCAGCCCCCAATTTTTTAGCAAAGCCTGTAGCTGACATTTGGGAGTTTTTCGATTCTGGATTCAATATGGTATCAATTAATGGATATCGTCGGTCAATGTCACCAATAGAATCCAGTTTTTCAGCTAACTCTTTCCGACAGTCTTTTACAAGTTTAGGATCCAAAATTTGTCTAAGCAATAGATAACCGTCGTTTTTCATTCGCGATCGCAACTTGATTGGATTGTTTAGAATGTCATTGGAGGAGCGTAGTTCACCAAATTTGGACGGACTTAAATCAAATGAGTATCCGCAAGATGTCCACTTAGGCATATATCATATCCTTTTTTACACGCTAACACATTTCCAATTGGTGTTCAAGTATGAGTACAATCGGTATTTAATACCGCTTTATATCTTAAGTCAATTTTCATCAGTTAAAGTATTGGAATTTGACTTTGTAAATCAATTTGCTAACAACAAAAGTTTGTGTTAGGGTTGAAGCGAATAGAAAAAATACCCTGCACAAATTGGTATGGAATATCTCTAGTGAGTTCCTGAATAATCACTGTCAACCCGCTTGGGGATTTGTTGGAAATTAGCTATGTCTGCCGTTTCTATACACCAGCAATGGCCGATATAAGAATTTGTACTAGAGTCTAGATGCATCAGTTTGGACTACGACAGAAGTTGGATTCAAGTCGACTTCTTCTTAATTCTTGGGATAAACAATAATTTATAGCTTGGTTAAGCATTAGTCCAACAATATGATTTCAATCGATGAAAGATTTGTTATCCTCAATGGAGCTCATCAAAGGATACAAATATTACTTGTAGATAATGCCGATTCTCCACAAGCAAACCTACTTTTACTTGATTAACATGATTTCAACAAAAATATGCACCTTTCGTTGACAAAAGCATTAGAGCTTTAAATTTGGTTTGATAGCTAAACTACAAATCAACTTAATATACCTGAAACTCAAATCGTAATTTAGGAAGTTGACTATGAAAACATCCCGTCGCATCTTTCTAAAGCAATCAGTAGGATTAACCACATCCAGTTTGCTGGTCAACCAATTTTCTATCCCCGCCAGCGACTATCACATTAATCTTCCTTATGATAGCGAAACAGGTATGCATCATGGTTATCGGTACGGCGCTATCGACCACCATCAGCCTGAAAAAGAGCCAACGGGTGAAAAATTCGTTTTTGCTCGTCTCAAGTATCCTGGTGGTGACTGGTACACTAATATCATCGACTATTACCGCTGGCAATCAGATTTGAAGTTCTCTCAAGTACTTGACCGGAAGACGACTATTAATGTGGCACTCTATAACAATCCACAATTTGTGTCAATTGATGATGATCATCTGTTTGCTTATCCCTACCTATTTGTTACTGGCCATGTTGGTTTCAACTTTTCTGAGGCCCAAAAATGGCGATTAAGAGAATATTTGGAACGAGGTGGGTTTCTGCATGTTGAGGATTGCGACGTCCGGTTAAATAGTGGGCGTGGCTTCATGCGAGGTGCTATTCATTTACTGATGAAAGAACTGTTTCCGAAAAAAAAGTTTGAGACACTCGATCTATCTCACCCAATTTATCACACGCTTTACGATCACAACGAATACTTGGGCGGGGACAAGCTAGTTCCGCCCCATGGATCTTATGACGATGCCTTAATCTTCGGGGACCGTATTGCAGTCTATTTTTGTCCCAGTGATCTCAACTGTGCTTGGGAGGGGCGACCTTGTTCGCCCGGTGGAAAGGAACAGCGCCGGTGGGCTTTTGAACAGGGAATGAATGTGGTTGGCTACGCTTTGAGCCGATAACTAGTGCAGATCAAGTCTAATTGTTATTGGTTGGCATTAGTTGGCCTTCTTTATCAATCCATCCCCACACCCCATCTAATCTAACTTGGGCCCTGTTATTCTCAAAAGGATGTGCGTCTTCGAACTGAGGCTGAACCACATATTCGCCTCGATGATCGACGTAGCCCCACTGCCAGTTAGAACGCACAGCAGCTAACCCTTCCGAAAATCCGTAGGCCCACTCGAATCTGGGCTGGATAACAAACTGACCACCTAAATCGATGAATCCCCAATGAGTACTAAGTCGAACTGCGGCTAGTCCTTCACTAAAGTCCCAAGCATAGTCGAATTTAGGTGCAATAACTAACCGCCCCTCCAGATCGACATAACCCCACTTGCCCTTAATTTCTACTCGAGCTAACCCATCGGAGTAAGAGCCAAGTTGGTCAGTGATAGGGTGAATCCAAGTTTCACAACCAACCAAGACATAACACAAAAAAGCAATCACTAATCCGTAGAGCGGAAATCTACGATTAACGGTTCTAACCTCTAACAAACTTGATATCAGGACCCCGTGGCTCGACTTTTATTAGTTCATCTTGTCTTTGGCATTGCACACAAACGATCGAGTTAGCAACAACTTCCTCCATATCTGGGGCTAATTTTCCTAATTTAAAGTTGAAATCCAAAATGTCCTTACTTGCAATTTTGTCTTGACAAACACTGCAGGCAATCGATTCTCCAGCCTGTACAAGGGCTAATAGTTCGATAACTTTCATGTCAAAAAGTACCTTTCCTTCACTTTTTGGTCTTCATATTCACGATAAGCCGATTGGGCTGTTTCGACTTCAGAAATCTCAGCCACTGGAACATCCCACCAAGATTCGTATCCTGGCACACGAGGCTCAAATTCAATATTAATTGGAATAACAGTGGTAATGTCAGATAACTTAGCCTGTTCGAGAGCCGATCTGAAGTCAGCCAATGATTCAGCGGGAATAATATTCGCCCCTAAGCTTTCAGCATTTTTAGCTAAATCAACCGGTAAATTTTGTCCATCCAATTGGCCAGATTCGCCTCTTCGATATCGGTATTTAGTACCATAACCCTGGGCCCCGACGCTATTAGACAAGCCATTGATAGAGGCATAACCATTGTTATTAATCAAAATGATAGTTAATTTATATCCTTCCTGAATTGATGTAACAATCTCTTGCGCCATCATCAGGTAAGAGCCATCACCAACCAAAACATAAACTTCTCGATCCGGGGCCGCCATTTTGCAACCTAACCCCCCGGCAATTTCGTAGCCCATACAAGAATAACCATATTCAAGATGAAAACCCTTAGGGTTACGGGTTTGCCATAGTTTATGCAAGTCGCCAGGCATGCTTCCGGCAGCACAAACAACTACATCTCGCTGGTCGGAAAAACGGTTAACGGCTCCAATGACTTCGCCTTGACTTGGCTGTGGAGAATGTCCCAAATCGTAAAGTCGGTTGACTTCATCAAGCCAGAATTGGTTATGATTATCAATCTCTTGGGCGTAGTCAGCAGTAATGTGAAAGTCAGCCAGCATCTCAACTAGGATAGATAGTGTAACTTTAGCATCAGCGACCAAAGGTAGTGCAGCATGTTTAGTTGCATCGAATTCAGCAATGTTTATATTGATAAATTTGACATTCGGGTTCTGAAAGGCTGTTTTCGATGCGGTCGTAAAATCACTCAATCGCGAGCCAACCACAATTACCAAGTCAGTATCACGTGCAATTATGTTTGCCCCCGGTGTGCCTGTTACGCCCATGGCACCCAAACATTGGGGATGATCATACTTCAGCGAGCCTTTACCGGCAAATGTTTCTGCTACTGGAATTCCGGTTCTTTCCACTAAAAGCCTTAATTCATCGGTGGCTTCAGCATAGATAGTGCCACCGCCAGAAATAATCAAGGGTTTCTGGCTAGACTGAATCCACTGGATAGCCCTTTTAATCAATGTAATATCAGCTTGTGGTCGCGCAATCAAATGGGTGCGTTTTTCAAACAAGCTAACTGGATAATCATAGGCTTCTGATTGGACATCCTGTGGTAAAGATAATGTTACAGCACCTGTCTCCGCTTGTGAAGTTAAAACCCTCATAGCTTCAGGTAAAGCAGTGATAATCTGTTCTGGTCGATTGATTCGATCCCAGTACTTCGAAATCGGTTTGAAGCAGTCATTGACGGAAATATCTTGCGAAAATGGTGATTCCAACTGTTGCAATACCGGAGCAACTAACCGATTAGCAAAAATATCACCAGGTAGGAGAAGCACAGGTAATCGGTTAATCGTAGCTCCTGCCGCTGCAGTCAGCATGTTGGTGGCTCCCGGACCAATTGATGTGGTGCAAGCTAGTGTTCGCAAGCGATTGTTCATCTTAGCAAAGGCCGCAGATGTGTGTACCATAGCTTGTTCATTTCGGGTTTGATAATAGCGAAATGAATCGGCATACTGATGCAAGGCTTGTCCGATACCAGCAACATTACCATGTCCGAAAATCCCAAACATACCTGCAAAGAAAGATTGTTCCACACCATCGCGTTCGACATGTTGTTGTCTTAAGTATTCAACAATAGCTTGACCCATTGTTAATCGTCGGGTTTGCATTAATTTTCTCCTCGAATGGTCCGTTTAAGGATTATCTAAAATGGTGGATAGTGTGTCAATAAAACGTTTATTTTGTTGGTTAGTTCCAATTGTAAGACGAATAGAATTAGGGAACCCATAGCCAGTGATTGGCCGAACAATAATGCCTCGTTCCAGTAGCTTTTGCGCCATTGATTCGCCAGATTGACTTAGGTTTAACATAATGAAGTTACCTTCGGATGGTACGTACTTAATCCCCAAATCAGTCAAAGACTGATAAAGATACTGTTTTTCTTGGGCATTAGTCTGTTTGCTTCTTATCACGTAGTCTGTGTCAGCTAGAGCTGCACGAGCGGCCACTTGCGCCAGCAAGTTGCAGTTAAAGGGCTGTCTTGCTCGGTTCATCAACTCGATCAAATACCTGTCAGCAATACCATAACCAATTCGTAAACCAGCCAGAGCGTGGATTTTAGAAAAAGTGCGGCTGACAATAACATTACGACCCTGTTGTATATAGGGTAAGGTTTTTGGGTAATCTTTTCGGTCAATGTATTCACCGTAGGCTTCGTCAAAAACTACCAAAACATTCTCCGGCACACTATCCAGTAACTTTTCAGTCTGCTTTACATCAACCATTGTGCCAGTTGGATTGTTCGGATTGGCGATAAAAATCACCTTGGTTTTATCGGTGATAGCTGAGATGATAGCTGAAATATCTTGATGATATCCTTTCATCGGCGTGACTACCGATTTGGCTCCACAAATGGTTGTTACCAGCTTATAAACAACAAATGCACTTTCTGAATAGATGACTTCATCTTGTGGTGAAATGAAAGTCTCTCCAATAATCTGTAGAACCTCATTGGAGCCATTGCCCAAAATTATTTGATCAGTGTCAATACCCAAGTGTTTTGCTAAGTCATTTTTCAAGTAATAGGCATTGCCATCGGGGTAAAGATTCACATTAGCAGCTGCCTGTTTCATAGCTGAAATGGCTAACGGTGAGGGACCGAGTGGGTTTTCATTAGAAGCTAATTTGATGATATCGGTTAGTTGCAACTCCCGTTGAACTTCCTCGATCGGCTTCCCTCCTTGGTAAGGCTTAATACTTTCGATTCCTGGCTTAGCTGTAATCATTCTTGATGAATATTAATCCTAGAGATTCAAAGCCTTCTGAATGAAAGTCCAGAATAACGGGTGAGGGTTTAATGGTTTAGATTGAAACTCTGGATGAAACTGAGAACCGACCATCCACGGGTGATCAGCGACCTCAGCAATCTCGACTAGATTTTTATCTGGTGATAGTCCACTTAAAATCAGGCCTTTTGTCTCAAACAAATCCCGATAGCGATTATTAAATTCGTAACGATGACGATGTCTTTCTAACACTTCGGATACTTGATAAGACTGGTAGGTTTTTGTGCCGACTCGAATTCGACACGGATAGTGTCCCAATCGCATTGTTCCACCCTTGTTTTGGATGTCTTTTTGTTCTTCCATCAGAGCAACGACTGGATGAGGAGTATGAGCATCAAACTCAGAACTATTAGCTCCTGTCAAACCGCAGACATGCCTAGCAAACTCAATTACCATGCACTGCATACCTAAACATAAACCTAAATAGGGAATTCTATTTTGGCGGGCATAGTTGACTGCTGTTACCATACCTTCAATACCTCGTAGTCCGAATCCACCTGGTACTAAAATGCCATCGATGCTATCAAAAATTTGTTGTAAGTATCGGTTTTTGTCTGACATCATTTCAGCGTTGCTCGCTTCCAAGCTGCTTGAATCAACCCAATGAATTTTGACTGCGACTCGGTTGGCGATGCCTCCATGTTTCAATGCTTCTACAACACTCAAGTATGCGTCAGTGCCCTTGACGTACTTACCAACGATGGCGATATTAACTTGCCCTTCTGGTTTGCGAAGAATCTGCACCATCTCGGCCCATTGACTATCTTCAGGCGGCTGATCCGGCAACTCAAGCCGTTGAACGACTTGGCTCGCAAATCCTTGTTTTTCAAAACGAAGTGGTATCTCATCTACTAGTTTTGTGTCTCTCCCCTCAATAATACAATCGGAAGAAAGGCCACAGAGTAGGCCAATTTTTCGGCGAAAATCGTCTGCAATAGCCCGATTAGCACGACAAATTAATAGGTCAGGTTGGATACCTAATTCTTGTAATTTTCGGATACTATGTTGAATCGGCTTACTCTTATTTTCACCACTGGGCAAGGTATAAATCAAAGCAACATGAATAAACATGGTGTTTTGCCGATTTTGTTCCATTGCCATTTGGCGTATAGCCTCAGCAAAAGGAAACATTTCAAAATCACCAATGGTTCCGCCTAATTCCACAATGACAACATCCACACCTGATTCATTACCCAGTTGGTAAATTCGCTGTTTGATAGCATCGGTGATGTGTGGAATTAGCTGAACGGTTTGGCCCAAATAATCGCCCTTTCGTTCCTTTGTCAGGACCTCTCCATAAATTGAACCAGTGGTAAAATTAGATCGAGAGTCAAGGTCAATACCCAAAAAACGTTCATAGTTGCCCAAGTCGAGGTCGGTCTCAGCTCCATCACCCGTTACAAAAACTTCACCATGCTGAAAAGGATCCATTGTACCAGCGTCAGAGTTAAGGTAGGGGTCAATTTTAACTATCATAACACCAAAACCCCGGTCAATTAACAAGCGGCCCAGCGCCGCAGAAGTAATTCCTTTTCCAATGCCAGAAATTACGCCACCCGTCACAAAAATATATTTGGTCATCTATTACTATCTTTTTAGTTGGTTAAACACTCAGAAACTGAAGTAAACGTTCCAAATCGGCTGGGGTGTCAACGCCAATTCCTTTACAATTGGTTTCTACCACCCGAATTGGAATGCCATTTTCTAGAAAACGAAGTTGCTCCAACCCTTCGGCCATTTCACATGGGGTACGTTGCCAACGAGTAAAATCCAGCAGATTCGATCTTTTGAAAGCATATAAACCGACATGACGAAAATTGGGTGCCAATGTCGACCATTTCTGATTCAAATTCCCAGGCAAACATGAACGTGAAAAATACATCGCCTGACCGAACTGGGTGGCTACAACCTTGACAACGTTGGGGTCGTGATAATCGTTAGGATTTTCAATCCGTTGCATTAGGGTAGTTACTTGGGTTGTTGCATCATCGAAAAATGGTTGTAATAGTTGGTCAACAGACATTGGGTCAAGCAAGGGTTCATCACCTTGAATATTGGCAATTACATCGTCGGATAGCGATTCTGCTACTTTAGCCACTCGATCAGTACCGGTTTCAGCTGAACCAGTAAGGACGACCTCTCCGCCAAATCCAGCCACAGTATCAGAAATTCTACGATCATCAGTAGCGACAATGACTCGATCTAACAAGTCAGCCTGACAAGCTCTTTCGTAGACATGCTGAATCATAGTTTTTCCTTTTATGTCAGCTAGAGCCTTACCTTCAAACCGGGTGGAAGCGTATCGTGCCGGAATAATGCCGACTGCAGTTAAACTTCTTACCAAAATCTGCCCATTTCTAATTGATCTTTAAATTTCGTGATTCTGACTTTCATATTAAGCCAAAACGACAGAAGATAGTGTAGCAAACCGAACTACTACTGTCAACGCAACCAGAAGAAACTGTCTACACAAATCTGCGGTTGTAAATCGAGGTTATATCTCCTTTTTCTCATGGTTCTAAGGTTCCAATGAAAGCTAATTATTTAGCGTTTTCTTCCAAGTAATTAGAATAGAATATTCGTTAATTTGAACTGAATTTTATTTTCTGTCGAGTATGATCTATCAAGAAAGGGTGAAAGTTGCTGAAAAATCGGCGTAACTGTGCAACCTAAAAGTCAGTAACTTCAGTTGTCTAAGGGAAGCAAAATAATTTTGTCGAAAAAAGAGTTGAAGTAGTAAGCAGTTGGTATAGTCTAGTTTTATTGCTTAGGAGGAAAGTATTATTGGTCTCAGTCAAAGTCATCATGGCTAATTAAGCCGATATTTTCTAGGGGCAATTTGGCCCGATTGTTGATCGTTTAAGGTTTGTTAATGAAGTGCCTACACCTTTCTTGGCAATCATGATATAATGAACGGGCCAAATTGCCCCTTTTCTTAAAAATTAGGATTATAAAAAGTGAATATGAAGGGAACTAACCAGAAAACAGACCCAAAATTGGAACGGCAAGTAGAAGTTTTGCGTCTTATATCACCTACCGTTGACGAAATGACAGAAACACACGTAGGAAAGAGAAAACTTTGGTTTTCTTCTGACTTTCTACCAGCAAACGAAAAGTTGAGCGAAGAGGACGATCGCATTTTGGCTGAGGCGCGAAAAAATGCCAAAACAATCCCTGATTCTGTAAGAGCATCCCTAGTTATGAATATAATTACGGAAGAGGGGTTGCCGCATTTTCATCGGTTCATCGCCTTCCACCTCGGAGATGAACCAACTTGGCGACGCTGGAATTTTCTCTGGACAGCAGAAGAGGATCGACACGGTAATGTTTTACGGGACTATATTCGTGACACTCGTCTATTCGATTTTCGCAAGGTTGAGCAATTACAATATGATTTTATAGAAGCGGGTTTTGACCCTTTTAATTCACGAGCTCCTTATCAGACATTAGTTTATACTTCTTTGCAAGAACGTGCTACCCAAGTTGCTCATCGAAACACCGGCAAGCTGGTGGCCGATCGAGAACCGTTACTGCATAAAATTTTAGCTCGAATCGCTTCCGAAGAGGCTCAACACTTCAACTTTTATCGAAAAGCTTTTAGAGAGGTTTTGGCTTGTGATCCAAATCTTGCCCTAGAAGCCATCTTGAAAGTAATGCCATCGCTAAATATGCCAGGTATTCGGATGCCAGGTTTTCGACCCATGGCCGAATTGATCCGTCGGACAAGAATTTACGGCTTGTGGGAATATAAAGAAATTGTGGAAGAAGCAATCAAATACTGGCAAATCGAAGTGCAGAAGAACCTAAATGATCTAGGGCACAAGGCACAAGATACTATTATGGCTTTACCTAAGCGAATCCAAACAGCGGCTGAGCATTTGGAACGAAGATCCACTCACAAATCCTTTTCTCTTGATTTTATCTACAATCGTATTATGGAGTTTTAGCTACAGTGATTTCAGAAGTTTATGGATAAGATGAAAATTGGCATTATCGGTTGTGGTAGCATCAGCGGTGCCTATTTTAATGGTGCCAAAAACACAGACGTTCTAGAAATACTAGCCTGTGCAGATTTACAACAGGAAGCAGCTCAAAAACGAGCTGATGAGTTCAATTGCCGGGCTATGTCAGTTAAAGAATTATTGGCTATGCCTGAGATTGAATTAGTGGTCAATCTGACAATTCCACAAGCACATGTTGAAGTGGGATTACGAGTAATAGCGGCGGGCAAGCATATTTATAGCGAAAAGCCATTCGCCGTTGATTTAGAGAGTGCCAAACAACTTCGAAAAAGTGGGCAAGAAAGTGGTTTGCGAGTTGGTTGTGCTCCCGACACGTTTTTGGGGGCAGGGATTCAAACGGCTCGGCAACAGATGGATGCGGGGGCTATCGGTTCAGCCGTCGCAGGTACAGCCTTTATGTGTGGTCATGGGCACGAGAGTTGGCACCCTAACCCGGCTTTTTATTACGATGTCGGTGGCGGCCCTATGTTGGATATGGGACCTTACTACGTTACGGCCCTCATTAATATTTTGGGACCAGTTAGGCGGGTTGCGGGTATAACCACCAAGACATTTGAGGAACGCATTGCAACTACTGAAGCTATTCGGGGGCTAAAAATACCGGTTAAAACTACCACCCACTTAACCGGTATCATTGAATTTGTGAGCGGTGCTATTGTCACTATGATCATGAGTTTTGATATGTGGCGACATAGTTTGCCTTGCATTGAGATTTACGGAACGGATGGATCAATGCAGGTGCCTGATCCCAACGGATTTGGTGGTTCTGTTAGAGTTAGTCAGCCAAGCAGCGATTGGGAAGACATTCCATTAGCTTTTCCCAATAATGCCAGAATTATTGGTGTAATTGACATGATTCGTGCTATCCAAAACAATCGCCCCCACCGCGTCAGTGGAGATTTAGCCTATCACGCTTTAGAGGTGATGCTGGCCTTCGATCGCTCCTCACAGACAGACGAACATGTAAATATCGAGAGTTCCGTTGACCGTCCGACCCCATTTCCAACAGGCCTAAACGAATGGGAAGTCGAGGACTAGAAAGATTAAGTTGGTGGTGAATAGATAAGGTCAGAAAAACTATCCCATACTGAATCAGGCAACTCAGTCGTAGCCGCCTTGTAGTTTTGCTCAACTTCAGTCTTGTTTTTAGCGCCAGTGAGGATGCAACTTATCATTGGTTGGCGTACCGAAAACTGAATGGCTAAGTCAAGCAAGTTTAAGCCTAAATTATTCGCTAATTGCCAAAGTTGTTGGGCTTTTTTATTTTCGGCCTTTTTGACATGATCAGTCGCCATCTTGGAGTTGGGCTTTATTCCAGATAACAATCCCATAGCAATTGGGCTGCCATTAATGACACCGATATCTTTCTCTATTGCCAATTTCATCAACGGAATGGCTGTCTGCTGGATCAGCGTATAATCCAGATAAGTCAAAATTACGTCTACATCGTTTCTTTCGATTGCTAATTGATGAAATTGGTGTTGTCGGACGCCGAGTCCGATATAACGCACCGACCCTTCCTGTCGCATCTTTTTTAATTCTTCAAATGCCCCGCCATTAGACACAACGGATGTCATATCATCAGGGTCATGCACCAAGCAAATATCCAAGTAGTCGGTCCTTAGTAATTTCAGGCTGTTTTCCACTGACTGACGCGTACCTTGAGCTGAATAATCGCCACGCCATTTAGGATGTGTCCCAGTCTTGGTTGCTAAGTAGAGTTGGCTTCTTTTTCCGTCTTTCAAAGCTAATCCAACTCGCCTTTCGCTTTCGCCATATAGCGGTGCTGTATCCAAATAATTGATACCAAGGTCAATAGCTCGATGGACCGCTGAGATTGCCTCTATGTCAGTGATGTTATCCCGACCAATACCAGCCCCGCCCATGCCCAAGACTGTTACTTCCAGATCGGTTCGGCCTAATCTCCGAAGTGGTAGTCCCATTTTAGTTAGCAACTCCAGTATCTTTTAAGTATTGATAGGAAGATTCAATATGAGCTAAAATGTCATCCCGATCTAATTTTTCACCTTCGACCCCTTCCAACTCCATAGTGTAGGGTCCATTGAAATCAACACTATGCAACAGATCAAAAATACCTTTGAAGTCAACTAGGCCTTGACCCAAAATTGGGAAATTCCAATTATGATAGCCTCCAACTGTATCTTTTAGATGAACAGCTTTAACATGATTCAAAATCTTTTGTGCTTCTTCGACGGTATCAATTACCCGATCAGTATGGTAGTGAACGTTAGCAGTATCGAAGTTAATTCCGATGTTTGGATGGTCAACGGCTTGCATTGTTTCCAAAGCTACGTCGCCATTATTGGCTAAGTCGGGATGAGTTTCTAAACAAATGATAATAGACATAGCTTGTGCCTTTTGTCCTAGTTCTCGTAGGCGATCATAAATAACTTTTTTTTCTATCTGACCCGAATGAGCACTCAAAAAAATGCGATTGACATCCATCATTTGAGCAGTTTTCAAAGTTGTTTCAAAGTCAGATACGAAACTATCACTCTTCACATCGTGGTTCCCTTGAAGGGTCGTAGCTGTTAAGCCGTAATCAACCAACGTCTTTTTTACTATTTGAATTTGTTTCGGTTCAGGGGGGGGGATTTCCACATTAGTCAGTCCAATTTTAGCTAAGTGAGTGTATATCTCCTCTTGGCTGAAATGGCCTCGATAACTACCTAAATTACAGGCAATAATGTTTTCCATTTTGTATTTTCTCTTTTTATTGGTTACTGGCCTTGCCAAACATAAACCCACTCCCCACTCTCGCTACGCTCAGAGTGAATCCAGTGGGTATTGGTCTCAATCATTTTAGAAATTAGGCTTTCCATGACTGCAACAGGATTATCAAAAAGGCCTCGTAGTTCGGATTCCGTAACTAAATTACGCTCCATCACTAAACTAAGGGCTTCGTTTTCGTGTGGGGACAATTTAACCAAATTTTCTTTATTAGTTTCCTCATTTTTTGTTGAAGCCACTTGGTTTATAGACTCTGATTTGATAGATCGCTGAGAGCGAAACGGTGTGCTGTAAGTTGACCAGTCAAGTTTTGATGTAGGCAAACTTCGTTGTTTCTCCATTTCCCGCATCTGTTTTTTAAACCGGTGAAGTTCAGCATGCAAACTATTCATCTCTACCCGTAATTGCGCTAGCTGCTGTAATATTTGACTATCCTCTACTCGATCAATCGAATTAGTAGGTTCCTCTGATTTGTCAGCGGCATTGATTACTGATAGTTTATGGGAAGGAGCCA
>CAYVHK010000131.1:0-13319 GCA_964451145.1 uncultured bacterium
CGACTTAGCCCATCGCTGAATCCATCTATATTGTCATAAGTAGTAGGCACTACTTCTTCTCCAGAAAAATTGATAATGCCTTCTTTTTCATCCTTCTCTATTATGAAAAATCCACGACTCAAAAACTTAACCCTATTGTAAATTAGGGAAATAAAAGCTTTTTCCTTCTTGTCTAATAGAAGAAGGCCACTAGAATTCTCTACCCAAACATATCCATCAGAAAAATCACCTACATTTTTGAACTTGGGTTCAATAATTATTTCCCCCTTCAGATCAATAAAACCCCACAGTTGACCAATTCTAATTGGCGATATTCCCTCCTTGAAATCACCAACTTCATCATATTTAGTGCCAATTATTATATCGCCTGTTTTCTATATCCCCATAAACCCAAACTTTTATTTTCAAATGGAATTAGATCTTCTGCAACAGCGACTAAATTAACTAATAATAAAATAAAAATAAGTAAGCGTGAATGATGACTCATCTGGCAACTCCTAAACCTGAATGGATGATGGGATTTGATTAGATATGAAAATAGCAATGAGCCAACACAGTATAAATAACACATTTAATAAAATAGCACGTAATGTACTATGATCTAATCTGATGCGTAACCGTTGATTAAGAACTCGAAAAAGGTAACCGTTTTATAGATTAATCAAACACTTATCAGTCGACCAAGGTCAGCAACCTTTTTCTCTTCAAGAACACTGGATAAAAGACATAAAAGGAAATGTTACTAAACTCAATAATTACTTACTCTTCTAGTAGGGACTTGGCTAATATTTTGTCGGCGATTTCCATTGTTTTGACGGCATCGGAAAAATTTGATTCTGGTTGCTCACCTGACTTTATACAATCAATAAAGTTTCGATTTTTTGCTTGAAACCCACCGTATATAAAGTTTTGATCGCTCCCTGCTATTTCACGTGTGTCATATTCAGTTCCATTATAATCTCCATCTGCATAGAGATACCCTTTTCCTTCATGTTCTGCTTCTGCGCAAATATTTGGAGCATGCATCTCTACTCTAAAAATACGGCGACCGCTCGTCCAACTATTTTGTAGAATTCCAACAGAACCATTATCAAAATGTAGAAGCGCCATGATCAAATTGATATCATGATAGAGCACTGATTTGGCAATACTATCGATTTTCTCTACCTCACCTCCGCACATCCACCTAATGGTATCAATGGCATGCACACCGTCATCCATCATTCTGTCTCGCATACCAAAGGTTGGACCATCTTTTTTATAGAACGTGCAAATGGCATGTGTAATAGGTCCGCGTTCAATACATTTTTCTCGAAGCATGACAACCATTGGACAGGATCTTCGCTGGAAACTGACTTGAGTAATGCAGTTGTTTCTATCTGCCAGCTCTGCAAGAGATCTCGCTTGATGAACTGAAAGTCCCATTGGTTTTTCAATGTACAAGTTGAGTCCTTGATTAAGGCACCATGTCCAAATATCGTACATGTAATGTGGTGGCCCAATAACATAAACACCATCAGGTGTAGTATCTTCTATCATTCTTACGTAATTGTCATAACGCTTCTCAATTTTATATGTGTCGGCCGTGGAATTTAGGCGTTCTTGATTGAGATCGCAAACAGCCGCAATTTCCACATCATCAAATGAATCCAGTGATGGGTAGTGAACGCCGTTAGCCATACCGCCGGCGCCAATCATTGCAATTCTAATTTTTGATGTATCCATTTTAATTTCCTTCCTTCTGTTAATTAGACACTGGAAATCGAATCATAAATCACCTATAACTGGATTGCAAGGAATTGTCCTGCTTCGTATCTTGAATAAGATACGAAAGTTAATAAATCATTGATCGATCTCCTATGAATGTTCTAATTATCCCTGTAATGAAAACATGTGAAAAATGAATGAATTGGGATCATAATTTTGTTAAGTATATCGGCCTATTGTTATTCCTAAAACTGATATATTTCTCCAAATTACAGACCATATACATGTTTGATCCTAATGGTTTATTTTTTACTTCGATTATACGAATAAATGGTATTCTGAAAAAATAGCTGTGCCATAAACAACTACATCATAGCCTTTACAGGCCTTCAAATTCTTGTTATATTCGAGAGGCTATCTGATTTATATTTGATTGAATTATGAAAAACCTTCGAATATAGAATCTTGTTGAAAGTAGTTGAAAAATTAGATATTAGTTAGATTGGTAATACCATGATTAGTAGAGCAAAAGAAATGAAAGTCGTTAAGCCCTTCGTTGATTGCAACGATGTCCTTGGAGATCATATAGAATTGCGATCCCGTGCTACCGAAAATGGCTATCTATATTTTCCTGACCTGCTTCCTGTAGAAGAAGTTTTAGCCGTTCGCCGCGGGGTTTTACAGGTCGCAGGCCGTTACGGATTTCTGAGAAAAAATACTAACATAAGCGAGGGTATTCGAAAAGAAGACGTCTATATTGACTTGGAATATGACAAACCTACTCCGCCCGAATTAAAAAAATTTTACAATGACATACTGAGCCTACGCTGTTTCAATGCTTTTCCTCACCACAAAAAAATAACAGAATTAATTGAATTACTTGTCGGTGAGCCTACATTTGTTCATCCACGACATATCTGCCACATTCTGTTTCCAGGTCGATTTGACCATACTACAGAGCCGCATCAGGATTTTCATCCAGTGCGCGGAACCGAAAATACTTGGACTGTATGGATTCCACTAGGCAATATTGATTCTGATCTTGGAGGGGTCGCAATTGCATGCGGATCGAACCAGCGTGGTTATCTTGACAATAATTTGGTCACCTCTGGTCAACTTCTGGACGACAAAACCGTTTGGCACTGGAATCCCTTTAGTTGTGGGGATGTACTTATTTTTAATAGTTTGACCATCCATCAAGGGCGGGATAATGTAACCCCAAATACGATACGCCTCTCTACCAGTGCTCGATACCAAGCTATCAGCGAACCAGTGGAAGCAGCAGCACTTACTCCTCATTGGGGATGGGCTAACTGGGAAGAACTTTACGCCAATTGGGATCAAAACG
The DNA here is from genome assembly GCA_964451145.1 of uncultured bacterium. Taxonomy (GTDB): domain Bacteria; phylum Poribacteria; class WGA-4E; order WGA-4E; family UBA9662; genus TMED15. The sequence goes on from CAYVHK010000131.1 coordinate 3,056, forward strand.
ACCCACTAAAGTATTATTGGCAATCCTTAGATCTCAACATACGTCCATAACGATGACAAGGTCGCCTTTCCTAGACATTTTGTTTTCTAAAATCCATTATAAAGTAGGTTAGTTGACAACATATGTCTTCAGAAACTCATAAATGAATCATCCTTAGGATTTCTCGTACGTTTTTTCCAGTTCCAAAATTGATCCAAAGACAAAGTATTAATAATGTCGGTTGACTTTAACCAACCGCGACGAGCAACAGAGACTCCCAATTTCATTTGACCTAATCCAGACAATGAATGAGCATCTGTGTTGACAGACAATTGGACTCCTTTTTGTTTAGCTAGGATCACAGCATCAGGTTCTAGGTCAAGTCGATTAATCGAGGAGTTGATCTCAAGTGCGACTCCACAATCGGCAGCCGCATCCATAACGGACGGAAGGTCAAAGGTGTATGCTGGACGTAAACCAAGTAAGCGGCCAGTCGGATGGCCAATTATCATCGTAAATGGGTTTTCGATAGCCCGAATAATCCTTTGAGTCATCTGAGATGGATTGAAGTCAAAGTTGGAATGAACGCTGGCAATTACTAAATCAAGTTCTGCTAACAATTCATCATCGAAATCTAGATTGCCATTCTTGAGAATATCCACTTCTGAGCCCGCTAAAACAGTGATATCTTCCGTTTTAGCATCTATTATTCTCACCTGGTTAATTTGTTCTCGTAAGCGATTTTCATCTAACCCATTGGCGACCGAGGAAGACTTGGAATGATCGGTGATAGAAATGTGACTGTATCCCAAACACTTCGCCTGATCGACCATTTCTTGAATAGTATTTAATCCATCACTCCAATTTGTATGAATGTGGAGATCTGAACAAATATCATTCAATTCTACGAGTTTTGGTATGTCATCCTCAATCGGATTAGCTAGATCTGTGATGCGTCTTAGTTCTGGAGCAATGTAGGGAAGACCAGCACAAGCATAAATATCTTTTTCAGTTCCGAAATTAGATTTTGATATATTTAATTTTTCAACATGATCCTTTGCCCCCGTAGTTACAAACCAGTCCCAAGCCATAAAGGTCAAATTAGTAAAATGAATGATTATGGGAAATTGGTTAATTTCACCTGAAATACTCCGCTCAGTAACTACCTCATTTGTAATCAGTCCATTTAGAATTTGACTTGTCTTGTCTGGCGAACCGATAACAATCAATTCTAACCTACTGATCATTTCTTCACCGCGCCTAACTTCACCGGTAACTTCAACTTTTTCAATGCTTGATCCAGTTTCCAATTTCCTGACAAGCCTATCTGCTATTAGTTGAATAGTTCCTAAAGGACGAAGATCTTTCACCGTTTCTAAATATTTTAGACTATTATCTATTGATTTAATTTTTTTTGTTCCCAAGCCTTGAATATCCGTTAGTTGGTTATTATGGAGAGCCGCTCTCAAATCGGATAGAGAGCGAATATTAGATTGGTGGTACAGTTGAGTCGCTATTTTCAATCCAATTCCACGAACCTTCAACAGATCCAAAACCTCTTGGCCAATTTCCAATTTCAGTTCCTCATATAGTCTACTGGTCCCGGTTTTCAGAATGTCTGTAATTATGTTGATGGCTGAATTGCCAATTCCTTTTATCTTTCTTAGTTCTCCCTTCTCGATCATATTGGAAAGATAGGAAACTTCGCTTTCTACAGAGCGAGTAAGTTCGACAATTATATTTGCGATTCTTTGATAGGAGCGAACTCGATGTGGATTACCGCCCTGTATATGGAGTAATTGGCTAATATTTTCAAAAATCTGGCTAACATTCATACTTCATTTCTCTCAATTAAAAACATCTAAATATTATATATGGTATTGAATTGTCAATCTAAGCTAGGATATTTACAGGTTCAGGGTAGATTAAACTAAATCGATCTTAGTATCTAGTTATAAATAAATTAACAAAGACAAAAATAACTACTGTAGTAATAATTAGGTTATTCCAAATACTTTTTTCTATATTGCTGAATTTTTGACATATAACCCAGCTTATTTTCAATAAATACCGTTTTCAGTTAACTAATCCAGATGGAAAATTAAAATAATGAAACCAACCAAGAATCCGGTGGAGTCTCGATACATACGATTAGACATAATTAGTACACTATGCTGGAGAAGATAAATGAATTGCAATTAGTTTTACCAATAATTAATTGGTAAAATTATAAAATATATTATCCATGGAAAGTTAGAACTAATTTTTATCGTCTCTATTATTTCTATTTCAGTGTGCTAAGAATCGTGGTATCACCTTCCAATTCCCCCTTACTTTTTACAAAGAATATATTCGCATCTATGCTTGATCTGTCAATCTAGATCATATGTATCTTTATTGATAGAATAGAAACTATAAATGACACTGACGATGAGCTATTTTAGAAATGAAAATATCTATAATACATCGCTGTTAATTTTCTCAAAATAGCACATAACGTCATTAGAATGATCTAAGATCGAAGAAATAAGATTGAAATGAGAAATTTTGTTTGCTTACTAATGTGTCTGTTTATGCTGGGATGTGGCAACCATGATATAACCAAAGAAAAGGAAAATGAGAAAACTGAGAACCTAATTGATAGTCTTAGTTCCATACGAATTATCACTTGGAAGAAAGACGAATCTCAGATGGCATTAATTCCGGCTGGTAGTTTTGAAATGGGAGATCATTTTAATGAAGGTTATGGTAACGAAATTCCGGCACATAAAGTGGAGCTAGATGCTTTCTACATGGATACTCATGAGGTGACAGTTGGACAATACAAAAGGTTTGTAGCAGAAACAGGCTATCAGAATTTATCCAACTGGATTGAAACTTATGCTCCTACCAATAGGCATCCGGTAATAGGTGTCAGTTGGAATGATGCCACAGCCTATGCCAAATGGGCGGGTAAACGTTTGCCTACAGAGGCGGAATGGGAATATGCCGCCCGTGGTGGGTTGTCAGGAAAACGGTTTCCATGGGGAAATGAAAATACACCTGCAAATACTAAATGGGAAAATAATTATTGTCAGCCAGTAGGTATCTCTAATGCCAATGGTTATGGTCTACACGACATGGTTGGTAATGTTTTCGAATGGTGTTTGGATTGGTATGACGAAAACTACTACAACTATTCAATAATAAACAATCCAACGGGACCTCAAAGTGGAAAATACAAAGTATTACGTGGTGGTTCCTGCTACATTTCACATGATCCTCGTGTGGCTCTTCGTTCCATATCTTCTCCGGATATTCGGAACAATCACTACGGATTTCGATGTGTCGCAGATTCCAAATAGTCATCCCTTACCACCAACATCTTTTAATGATGGAGATATTGATGAAGAACAGGGAAACCATCAGGCCAACTTTCGAACCTGATTTTTTACCCTAGTTCATGAAATTATTCATTTACTTGACAACAATGAGATTGTGCTTTAAAGTCAACTCTAGATTAAAGCTAAACTTCATCCTGAAATGACGTGGATCCTGTTTGACGAATGTAGAAGTTACCATATTTACCACAATATGACGGAAAAATGTCATTGTCAGACAAAATATATGGGCTATAGAGGAACACAGGAATTTGTTGATAGCTGCCCCTTATGAATATCAAAAACCAATCAATCAGAATATGATTGGCTGGTCGTCTTGGAAAGTAAAAAAGTAACTTTCTGTTTTCGGATTTCAGTAGAAAATTGTAAGTGTTTTCTGTGGCAACTTTCCTATTCTCATTCATTCTTTTCCCAAATAACTCCTAAAGGTTAATAAATGCAGATTTTCTTTTTTATATTTTCTTTTTTTTGTATCTTTTGTCAATTAGAAGCCAATGAAATTAAACTGACCTCAGAGGAAGCTGTTGTATCAGATTCAATGGGACAAGATGTGGTCTTGAGTGGAAAAACGGCTGTAGTCGGAATTCCAAATGATGACAACCAACAAGGACAAGATGCAGGTGCAATTTTGATTTTTTCTCATCGAAAAACTGGTTGGATTCAGCAAGCCAAGATTGTACCAAAAGACATTAATTCAGGCGACAAGTTTGGATCATCACTAGCCATAAGTGGAAACACTTTGGTGGTTGGTGTTCCCAAGCACAACAGTGTGGGTGAAAAATCGGGAGCTATCTATATTTTTGAGAAGAAAGGAGAAGAGTGGCAACAAAAAGCTAAGCTGATCGGCGATGATACTGAAACCAAAGATCAGTTTGGCCGGGACGTAGCCATTGACGGCAACCGTGTGATTGTGGGTGCACCTCTTTCCAATATCCCATTTCCGGATGCTGGTTCAGCTTATATCTTCGAGCAAAAAGGCCAAACCTGGACACAAGTAGCCAAACTATCCTCCAGCGATATCTCCGGTTTTGACTGGTTTGGATCAACAGTTGCGCTGAAAGGAAATTTGGCCGTTGTTGGTGCTATCCGTGAGGACGGTCGACTGGTGAGTAGCGACGCTGGTGCAGCCTATATTTTTCGTTATACCGAAGGCGTTTGGATTGAAGAATCAAAGATTCTTGGACACAATACCAAAGCTAGTGACAACTTTGGGAGTGTGATTGTAACTAACGGAACAGATGTCGTCGTCGGTGTACCATCTAGTGGTAATAGTGGTGGTGTTTACTTTTTTGAAAAATTGGAAGCGGGTTGGACACAAACAGGTAATTTTCTCCATTTCCATCTGAAGCCAAAAGATCTTCTAAATGTAAGCGGGTTTGGATCGTCGCTCTCTATGTACGATAACTATATCGCTATTGGAGCAACAGGTTTTTCAAGCGGCGATATTACCGTTGGCTCCGCCGACATTTACATGAAGCGAATGGAGACATGGATTTTCAGACAACGATTGACTGCCAACGATGGGAAAAATGGAGACAATTTTGGAGCTGCCGTTGCGCTGAGTGGAAAAACAGTACTAGTCGGCGCTCCTGACCACAACTCAGCTGGTGGTGATGGATCTGGTGCAGCCTACGTGTTTCAACCGAGAGGGACTAATTGGGTGCAGCAGTCTAAACTGGTGGATCCAATTTCCGCCCTAGAAGATGAGTTCGGTTACTCTGTTGCAGTCAGCAGAAAAACAGCTGTGGTTGGTGCAAGACAGGACGATAAGAAGGGACTTAATTCCGGAACTGTCTATGTTTTTACACAACAGCGACCAACGGCTAAAATTTTGGAGGAATGGTGGAAACAGACTGATGTTTTAACTGCTGAAAATCCAGCCATCGGCGCACAATTTGGACATTCAGTGGATATTGATCATGACCTAATTATTGTGGGTGCATACGGAGCAGATGTGGCTGGAAGTGATTCAGGAGCAGCTTATATTTTTGAACGAAGTGGGGCACAGTGGGGTCAACAGGAAATTTTGGTGGCCAAGGATGCTCAAGCTGGTGATCTGTTTGGCAGTGTCGTTGCTATCCACGGCCAAACAGCTGTCGTTGGCGCATATGGTGTCAATCTGGAGCAAGGAGCTGCTTACGTCTTTGTCCAGAAAGATGGCTCTTGGAGCCAACAAACCAAATTACAACCTCCGGATATTGCACTTGGCGATAAATTTGGGGGATCTGTTTCCATCTATAAAGACACGATTGTAATTGGTGCTCGTGAACACGATGCTAGTGGTACTAACACTGGGGCAGCATACGTATTTGTTCGACAAGGAGACAGATGGATCCAACAATCTAAATTACTAGCTGATGATGCAGCTATTGGGGATCAATTCGGAGTGTCGGTAAGTGTCAATAGTCAGACCATCGTAGCTGGCGCCTGGCTAGATGATAATGCAGTACCTGATACAGGATCGGCTTATGTTTTTATTCGGACTAATGGAAATTGGTCCCAACAAGCAAAAATTGTTGCTGTTGATGCTGATATTGGTGATTACTTGGGCCAAACAGTCGCGGTTGCTGGAGATACGGTTATTCTAGGTGCCCCAGGGGATGATATACCCCCTGGTCCTAACGATGATGGTCCAACCTTTGATGTTGGAGCAGTTTATACTTATACTCGAGTAGGTCTCTTTTGGACACCTCGAAATAAGAAATCTCCTAGTGACAATGCCTACGACCAATTTGGTAGTGCGATCGGACTAAGTGACGAAAATATTATTGTAGGGGCTCGGGGAGATGATAGTGCTGGCAACGACGCTGGTGCTACTTATATATACAACTACTCCGATGCTGGCCTAGTTTTTGATCCACAACTTTCGGTCGACCCCAGTTCCACAAATCAGATTTCGACTTTGGCCACGATCAAACAAGGACAGCTTGTTAATCGACCTACGCAAACTCAGATCTTACCTAACTATCCCAACCCATTTAATCCGGAGACTTGGATCCCATTTCAACTGGCAGAGCCCTCAGAAATTGTCGTAGAAATATACGATGTATCAGGACAAAAAATTCGATCTTTAAAGATTGGCCATCGTCAGATCGGATTTTATACTAGTCGAACTGACGCTGTCTATTGGGATGGACGAAATTATTTAGGAGAAACCATGCCTAGTGGTATCTACTATTACCGATTTATTTCAGGTGGATACGATGATCTGAGAAAAATGATCATCTTACGCTAAGGAAAAATACCTGAGGATAGAACTTCGCTAACTAATTTTCAAATTATATGTTTGTATAATAACTCTTTTGCTTTTAAGGATTTCACATAGATATAAAACTAAAAGGCAGTTTTAACTGATCGAAATAATTTTACAAGCCTATATTGAAGAATTTTTTCACGAACAGAAAGTGTTCGTATAATCCTATTTGGGAATAAAAAACATGGCACAAATATCCAATGCAAATAAAATTAACGTCCCCCGAAATATTTCAGAGGATGAGGTTCAGTTCTTTGTTGACAAAGGATATGTTTCAGTACCAAACCTAATACAATCGGACGAAATTGAAGAATTACGCCAAGATACTATTCGTATTGCTCGTGGCGACTATCCATGCGAAGCGGTTCAACCAATATCCGAAAGCCTAAGCGATGATCAGATTCTATCGGAAATTTTATGCATCCATCAACCCCATTTTATCAGTCCAACCATGGAAAAATATGTAAAACACCCTAAGCTTTGTGGTGTTTTAAGTCAAATCACTGCTGCGCACCTTCCATTTTGGGATGGTAGTGTTAAATGTATGCAATCAATGTTGTTTGTAAAACCGCCTGGATTCCAAGGCCAATCTTGGCATCAAGACGAAATATATATTCCAACTCGAGATAGGTCCTTAATAGGAGGTTGGATTGCCATGGATGATGCTACGGTTGAAAATGGCTGCCTGTGGGTGATTCCTGGCTCACACCAAATGGGTTATCTTTACTCGCAGAAGCCACACGGTAACCCAGAAGAGTTTGATAGTGCAGATTTGGAAAGTTATGGCTTTGATGAAACGCTTGAGATACCAATTGAAGTTACAGCAGGAACTGTCGTTTTTTTCAATGGATACCTGCTACATCGGTCACGAAAAAATCGGGGACAGACGTATCGAAGAGTGTTGGTGAATCATTATTGCAACGCATGGTCGCTATTGCCGTGGAGTATCAAAGAAGGGGAAAGTCCTGCCAACGCCGATCGCCGTAGTATTGTCCCGGTCTCAGGAATAGATCCCTATGCATGGAAGGGATACGAGACAACATCAAAGAACATACATTTCCGCCACTGTAAAGCTGTCGATGATTTAAAACCTAAATAAATGGAAACTATCCTTCAGTTTTTAGTGATCAATAAAAAATATTTTTGGTCATGATATTCATGACACATTACCTAAGAAATTCAGTCGTGATTTGCTCCATAAGTGGCTGACCGTCCCATTTAAATCCGAAGTGTATGGTTCAATCGAGACTATACTTCACTTCCTCAGAAAACTGTGAAAATCGAAGCAGAACAGCTGACGCTGGAATATGATAATAATCTGACCATTTTTTCGGGTGTCAATTTCCGAGTTAAATCGGGTGATTTCATCCAAATTTCGGGCCCGTCTGGCAGTGGGAAATCGAGTCTTCTTCGCTTGCTCAACCGGCTCCAGACACCTACCAGTGGTCAAATATATCTGAAAAACAAACCGATTGAAGAATTTGACCACCCTACATTAAGACGGCAAGTTGCTTATCTACAACAAACACCGATTATGCTTTCCGGTTCGGTTAAGGATAACTTGTTGTTGTCATATCAATTCCGGACTTCGCACACAGATCCTCAACCGACAAATGACCAGTTGTACCAGATATTAGAGAATTTTTTGCTACTCCCAATTAGTCTCGAAGATGATGCAGAGAAACTATCGGTGGGGGAAAAACAACGAGTATCACTGATTCGACTGCTGTTAATGAAACCAAAGGCCCTATTATGTGACGAACCGACTTCGGCCTTAGACCTAGAATCCAAACGAGTAGTTGAAATGCAAATAAAACGCCTTAACCGAGAAAAACAGGTGACAGTTTTTTGGGTTACCCACACCAATTTTCAGCTGACTGATATCCAACCTAGGCTGTTTTGTCTCCAAAATACAATTCTAACGGAGATTGATGCATGAATGACATAATTCAGCCAGTTGAAATTGCTCTGAACCAAATTCTCATTTGCTTGATTTTGATCGTAATTGCTGGTCTAATTTCAATTTTCCTGAACCTGAGACTGGAAAAGGACCTGATTTTAGGAACAATACGTACGTTTGTTCAACTCGTATTAGTCGGCTATATTCTGGAATATATTTTTCAGTTGAACCATCCGGTACTAGTTCTATCCTACTATGGATGGATGATTTTTTGGGCTGCTCGAGCAGTTCAGGCACGCACAAAAGAGCAAGAAATACAGATTTTCACCCCAACCTTTATTTCTATGATCGCTAGCTATATGGTAATAACTATTTTTGTTACTCAGTTAATTGTACGTGTCGAACCATGGTATCAACCACAATATTTTCTGACTCTGGGTGGGATGATTATTGGTAATTCAATGACGGCCATTTCTATCGCTCTAGGGCGTCTTCTTTCTGATATTCGTCAGAAACGACAGGAAATTGAATTGTCACTTTCTGTCGGTGCGTCCTATCAACAAGCAACTCAAAATCTTCTACGAGACGCTATTCACGCCGGGATGATTCCTTCCATAAATGCCTTAATGACTGTAGGATTAGTTTCTCTACCCGGCATGATGACAGGACAGATCTTGGCTGGACAACCACCGACAGAAGCTATTCGTTATCAAATTATTGTGATGTTAATGATTGTGGCTGCAGTAGCAATTGGTTGTGTAATTGTGGTTCATATTATTCGTCGATTCTGCTTCAATTCTGCACATCAATTGCAGATTTAGTTTAACCAATCAGTCTTGACCACGTTCCTTTACCAGTATTTGATAGGTCGATTTTAGAAACCTTCAAGAACACTGAAATTGCAGTGAAAAAGATTACAATTATTTCGATATCATGTGTATAACGGAAACAATCAAGATTGAGGATTAATATCGTCCTAAGTATCCGGAAAAGAAAATCCATCGCCATTAGAAATTAAACAAAAGACAAGTCTTGCGCCAGTAATCGGCCATATATTAATGTATAAAAACTCATCTCAGAATCTAATAGGAAAGATTTAGACGTTGAAAGAGAGAAGCGATCAACAGCAGTTTTACACAAAACATCATTGCTATTTTCCAATCATAGATTTTGAAAAAATTGAGGCTGAAATCCAAAGAAAAATCTTGGCTACTGATATTCCTGCTGTGGTTATGGGGAAAATTTGCAAAAATGGTGATATGTCTTTTTATTTCTATGGCCCTTCGAGATGGGAAAAAACAATAAAATTAGCAGGAAAAATATTTTTGTTATTGCCTCAACGACAAAACCCATTACTTCAGTAGATGCCCTACTGTTGGTTGATCAAGGAAAGATTACTTTAGATGACCCTCTTAATAGATACTTTCCAGGCATGGCCAGCACACCGATTTCAAATAAAAAAACAAAATTGTTAAACCTCGTAATAGTATTTTTCTTAGGCATTTTCTTACTCATACTGCAGGTTTTGGTTATAAATTCACTTGTCCGCAACTCGGAAGGTGGAATGAGTTAATTGGAGTATTATAATCATGGCAAAGAAAAATATATAAAATGAAATATGGATTCATTGGACATTTTCCCAATTCTATAGCCATTGCTGGCCAAATAGGCGCTCATGGACTTCCACTGCAGATCAAGTCATTAGCAACTCAAACTGTAGATATGGCTATGGCACCTATCCGAGATGCTGGA
>CAYVHK010000132.1:0-12871 GCA_964451145.1 uncultured bacterium
TGGCAGGTAACTTTGCAAGGTCAAAAGAAGAATAAGATTCCTCAAGATACGAGAGATGTTCAATTTTTTGCCATTATAGACAGCAAAAAATTGACAACGTGTAATAACCAGCTTAATATAGGATTTGCTATAGATTACCAGTAGTGATTGGAACGAAGTGGATAGCCCCTGTAGTTTCAGGCGTTATTGGTTCAGAGAAACGGAAATTAGATGATGCGTGAGTTTAATCTAGATAGTCTGAGACATATTAAAGAAGCCTATGACCAAGATGGTTATGTTGTTGTACGGAATGTGTTGGATGCTATGCTGGTTAGAGAGCTAGACCAGCACATTGATTGGTTAATAGAACGCCATCCAGATCTGAGGCCTGAAAGACTAGGGCACTGGCTTGTAGCAAAGGATCCGTTTTGGATTCGTTTCATTAGTGATTGCAATTTGCTGAAAGTAGCGGCTGCACTAATAGGATCTGATATTGCTTTTTTCGCCGCTGACTATATTGCTAAACCGCCTCATGATGGTCAGGCTGTTGCATGGCACCAAGACGGAAATTATTGGGGTTTAGAACCTATGGAGGTGATCACTATCTGGTTTGCTGTCACTTCTTCAACGGTAAAAAATGGATGTGTTAAGGTAATTCCAGGTTCACAAAAACTAGGTCTAATATCTCACTATACAAAAACAGATACCGTTAATTTGCTAAATTCTGAAGTAGACCCATCTGTGGTAGATGAAAGACAAGCAGTAAGCGTGGAACTCAACGCAGGTGATATTTCGGTACACCACCCACTGTTATTGCACGGTTCAACAGCTAATAATAGCAACCATTGGCGACGTGGAGGGTCAATTCAGTATATGCCGGTAACTACTCGCATCACATCAAAGAATTGGCCCTGTGCTTTTCTACTACGGGGGGAAGATGTGACTCGTGTAAATGACTACCAGCCAAAACCAAAATATATTGCAGGTCAACACATGCCATTTCAGGGCTGCGAAAATTTCTAATATACACAAAAAAGTCTCTGAATTTGAAACTGATTTTGGAAGATTAAATGGAAATAAGAGAAGGACGCAGTCGTAGTGTTCTATATAACACTACAGGTGGGCTTAGCAAAACACAATTAGCCGCAGTTTTATTCGCTCTAAGATTGATCTAGATATTAATCTATTCTAGTTCTATATTTTCCGGTCGGATACAAAGATAAACAAAATTATGAAAATTGGCATCGTTGATTTCGACACTTCACATGTGGCTGCTTTTACCCAACGACTAAATCATATTGATATCGACCAGAAACAATGGGTCGACGGTGGAAGAATTACGATAGGCTGTCCCGGTGAGTCTCAGCTTTCTCCTGAACGGATTCCCGGCTTTACAAAACAGATGATTCAGTATGGCGTTCCACTAGTCGAAAATCCAGAGGATATGATTGGCCAAGTTGATGCAATAATGGTTGAATCAGTAGACGGAAGCGTTCACTTGAGAAGAGCACGACCTTTTATTGAGGCTGGCCTGCCGACTTACATCGATAAACCATTTGCATGTTCGTTATCAGATGGACGACAGCTGGCCAATCTGGCCCAGATACATCAAGTTCCGATTTTTAGCAGTTCTTCCTTGCGCTATGCGCCGGAGGTCGTACGGGCTTTGCAACAAACTGACCAAATTGGAGAGTTTGTTGGTGTTTCGGTTTCAACACCAGCATCTCAACATCCTCGCAACCCAGGTTTATTTCACTATGGCATTCACGGTGTAGAGATGCTATATGCGCTGATGGGCACTGGTTGTCAAACCGTTTGGTCTGTTTCTAATGAAGATGTAGATTTGGTTACAGGACTTTGGCAAGACGGACGCATTGGCACAGTCCGTGGAATTCGGCGAGGTAAAGTTGACTTTGGCTTTACCATTTATGGCCAAAAACAAGTCTTACGATCAGCCGTTAGTACTACGTTTATCTATAGGCAACTGCTGGAACAAATCGTGAAAATGTTTAAAAACAGTCAATCACCATTACCCATCACAGAAACGCTTGAAATTGTAGCCTTCATAGAGGCCGCTAATACCTCTGCTAGCAACGGTGGCAAAAGCATCACCCTAGATAAGATCATCTAAACCGCTAGTTTATTAACTGATATGGTGCAGTTTTTCGCTTCAATTAAATTGTAGTTGTAATGGAACTTTGTAAAAATTATGTCATCGGTCTAAAGTCTTTGATTGGGTGAAAAACTGTCTTTCTATCATAAATATCAGGTTGATTATCGGTCAGTGAAATTCAACCTTAACAATTTATTCGAATAGCGTGGTTATTTCCTGTTTTTGGTAAAAAAACGCAATGAACCACCATTAACTAAGACGGTTCTGATAGATTAGATCGACCAATTCCATGGTCTGAGCGGCGTCAGTAAAGTTAGTTTCTGGTAAGATCTGTTTTTGAATGCAGTCAATGAAATGCCGATTCTCAGCGTAGAAACCGTATGCAATATGGTTTTCATTACTACCTGAAACGTCTACAGTAGAAATTTCAGTTACACTGGACTGATGGTGGATGACAGCCTGACCATCCAAATCGGGATTAATATACGCTGAAATCCCAGAAGCATGAATCTCAAAAATATGAATCCGTCCTCCCACCGCCCAATTGGTGCATAAAAAACCAGAAGCTCCACTTTTGAACTTAACTAAGGCGTTGAAGCTGTTTTCCCGCTCTGAGTCAAAAGCGTTGATATCGCTAGCGACGGCTTTTACATCACCGCCCCCTAGCCAACTTAGTGTATCAACTGCATGAATTGCATCACAGGTCTACACATCAATCTGCCCCTGATAATAGAGGGCATTGGGGTTATTTTTGTGAAAGACCGACATGCATTGGATGATTGGTCCCACTCTTTCAATCTTCAATTTAACGTGACGTAATAAAGGAATAAAACGACGATTGAATCCAACCATAGTTAGACAATTGTTTTTCTCAGCCAAGTGGGCCATCTCTCTAGCTTGATGTGTAGTCAAACCTAGTGGTTTCTCTATAAAAACGTGAATGCCACGCTGCAAACAGTCCATTACTGGACTAAACAAATCTTGTGGTGGCATTAACACATAGACCGCTGTAGGATCAGTTTCTTCTATCATCTGTTGATAGTTGGTATATCTCTTTTCGATACCAAATCTTTTGGCCGTATCTTGACATTTGGATTGGACTAAATCACATAGACCAACTAAATTAACATCCTCGAAATCAACCAGAGACGGATAGTGAACGCTATTAGCCATCCCTCCGGCCCCGATTAGTGCCACATTAATTTTGACCATCGGTTAATTCCTTATTTCAATTACTAATCTTCTAATAAAATGTTTTAGCACTGTGAATAAACAATAAGCCTAATCAATACAATCCCTTTTTATGATTATGCTTAACATCAGGCGCTACCGAAAAACTGGCAAGAAATATTCGGACAAAATGCTCCTTTTGATTTGTCATGTGTCGCCAGCATAAGCTAAATACTGGTAGAAAGTCAAGCGTGCCTCCGCTGAATTGTTGCCTGAAAAGTACCTCATTACTAAGATGAGATAATACTCATTTTCACTTAATATACAGATCAAAATGAAATTATTTTCGATTATATGACCCCGTAGAAAACTGGTGATGATATGTTATAAAAATATCTGTCTCCAGCCCAGTTTGTACCTGTTAATAGCCAGTTCGAATATGGTCATTAAGCCACGAGTAAAAATTCTAGTTTATTAGTTAATAACGAACCTGAGGTCTAAGATAATCGGATCAATACCGATTATCTTAGGAAAAATTGTTTTTGGTTGGCTTTCTACCGATCCTTTTTTGAAATGTAGTTGATAAAGCCAGTTAATAGCCAATTGAAATAAAATCCAAAAATCGGCTCATCTTGCTAACTTAACTTGATAAACTCCCCATTTCCCCTGTTTCCAATCTCGTATTAATTCTAACTGGATCTTATTAGTTAGTTGCTTTTGTTGTTCGGCTAAATCCTTTTTGGGAATCAGGAAAACAACGGAGCGACCAGACTGATGGAACTTGAGAATCAGCTCTCTTTTCAGAGCTTGACGTTTTTCTTGAGAGGTTATCTGATAAAATTGTTCAATTTTCCTCGTTCGAACTGGATGCCGACGTTCTCCACCATTCCAAGGATTTGAGAATCGAATTAGATTATAAAGTCGAAAACGCTTGATGGTATCCAAGTAGGCTTCGTAAGGAGACTGAGAAAAAACTACAACATCATCACCAAATGTCTTTGTTAGCATACGGCCTGCATCTAGGCGAGTTTGTGATTTACTATTGCTAACCATACTACGCATTTGAGCCTGTGAGGCTGGATATTGTGCGGCTAGAACTATTAGAACTAGAAAACACAACGCCAAGCGGTGAAATAGTGGAGCAATATCAATTTCTCGCCAAAAGAAGGAGGCAATTTTAATTTGCTCAAGTAACATAAAAGCTGATCCGATCACCAACGGGAAAGTACAAATAAAAAAACGCAGAAATGGTGGTCCGCCTGCTTGCCAATAGTAGGAACTGTGGAGTAAAAATAGGGGAACGAACCAGCCCAATCGCATAAGACGCTCCGTTAAGTTGCCAATAGTCAACATACCAACCAATCCCAGTGGGAAAAAAAGAAAAAACGCATTTGAGTTTAATCCTTGCAGGACATGAGCGAAGTTTTTCAACAATGTTGACCACTGAAAAGCGTTTTGCTCATTACTCAATCCGTAACCTGTGGTAAAAAAATCACCAAAATGAATCCAGTTATAGACCATAATAGTTAGTATAAATAAGCTATATCCGGCGATCATAAAACAGGCAGAGTGGAGGATTAAAATATTTTGGCGAAGATGATACAAAATCTGCCGACTCCATCCTCGGGCTTGTGAGTTGTCGACCATAGTAATGCAAAATATAATTTTCATTACTATGGCAATGATCAAACTAGAGCTAACCAATAAGCTCGTATATCGGACAATTACAGAAAAGCCGAGGAATAATCCAGTCATTAATCCCCACAACTTTGATGGTTGACGCCACCATTTCCAGAGAAAAAACATGCCCCAAGTAATAGCACAAGTATTGAGACTATGAGCCAGTAGATATGCTGGATAGGCTAACCACATCGGGTTGATCGCTAAGATCCAGACAGCCAAACTAGAAGAAAATTCAGACATCCAGAGTCGGAATAGTAAAAAAGACCCGAGTAGTGTCAAAATACCAGCTAGAGGACTTACCCAAAACATTCCTTCATCCCCACCGATTAGATAAGCTATTGCCATTATTGCTGGATAGCCTGGACTAAATTTCGGCATAAGGCCACCGTCCTTAGTTTCTACCCAAAAGTGAAGTTGATATCTAAACGGATCGGAATCTTGGATCGACAAAGATTTGAAAGAGGCCATTCGTTTGGCTAATATCAGATAACCATCACAATCAAATTCTCGATGGGCGGGAGTAAAGTGTTGAATCTGGATAACGGTATAAGTGAAAATTGCTAAAAGAACCGAGAAACGAACAATTATCATCGATGATAATGGGGGAAATTGTCGTTCAAACTATTAGGACCATTAACCGACAGATTGGATTTGAGAATTATCTTGTTTTAAAAATTGCTATCTGAGACAAAGTGAAAAAAATAGTATCTACTTAAATTGTCAGTTTTTTGGAAATACAAGAACAAAAAACAAGGGGATTTATGGCCCTATGCTGAACCAAGCAAGTGGCTGAAATAATAAAAACAACTTTCCCATCTGCGTTTATCTAGATGGAAATCCGGGGAGGATGTTGGCAGTTGACACCACCTAATATCGACAAACCGTTTTCACCTGAATCCTATAACTACCAAATTCACTAGTATTTCTAAAAATTGGAACATAAGTATTCCTATCCTTACTGAAAATAAAAGCACGTCATTAAAGATTTTTGTTTTTCTACATCTAGTTATCTAAATACAGAAAAATTACTGATTACCATCATTTTTTAACAGATTAATAGACGAAATACTCGCCATTTTATTTTCATAGTCATCTTTATCCTCCCATGACGGTAATAGACACAATTGCCACTAAACGTTTTGAGGTACAGTATTTTTTCAGAATTGAGTTGGTCATTCCTTTGATGTCGAATCGACAGCAGTAAAACGGATCTGAAAGCTTAAAACTGAAAACAAAGATATTGAAACTTTGATTTAGACTGAGGCATTCAACATAATATTTTAGTGAAAATTCGTCTTCAGGTTAAACTTCGTAACGCACGTCTTCTTGCTTCTCGTTCCCTTCTAGAAAAGTTCTGGTCATTGAGTTGCCTGTAGTTTGTTAAATGTGAGGTTGCATTCAATGAATCGCTTTTTCGCTTAAATATTCGAAAGTATTCAAAGCGAGTTAAAGTGGGCGGGATACTACCTGGACATAAAGCATGCAGACCAACTTCGACCGGGTCGCCCATTCCTACGTTAGTCTGTCCACAACTTAACCAACTGACGCCATCTGGACTAGCATACCCGGAGAACTGATGACCTTTTCGTTCGAGTCTAAGATAAAGTTCAGTGAATCTGACTGACATAGGGCCCATTTGCGACATACGCTTATCAACGCCTGTGCCTCGACCAACTAGAGAAAAGACACCATCCACATGACGTTCGAATCGAACATCCCCTCTAAAGGCATGAGGGCCAGAAGTTTTTTCTAAACGGATAAAGGATTGGGGACTTTTCCAGACTATTAATCCACCATGTTCTCTCATATCAGCAGAAAGTCGGATCCGACATTCTGCTGAAAAGTCCCCATCAATTTTTAATAATAGACGAGGTGCATCTAGATTTCCGCCTGGTCCATGCCACAAATCTTGGCCTGGCTCGGCTCGCATCTCCAAATAACCCTGTTGTTCAGACCACTGACCTCCTCCATTTGGATCTTCCCATCGCCATTCCGGATGCATCTGGTTGCCGATAAATTCATCTTGGAACACCATTTCAGTGAATTCAGAGGAGGTTGACCATCCTTCAATCTTGATAGACGAAACGACATCGTTAAAGTGCTGGGGAAGATGGTTGAAATTAGTGATTTCTTTTTTATGGTCAGCGGGTCCCATCTGAATGGGTAATTTACTGCCCTCAAAATCGACATGTTCAAAAAAGGTGACTTCTGCTCCCTCTGGTGGGAAATCTGGTCCTTTGAAGATCCGAACTGAAGAGATATTGTCGTGTAAACCAAGTGCTGCTGTGTGTGGAACGTCACGTAAAACCGTAATGTTTCGACCACGGAACTCGGCGTGTTCATAACATTCTAAAATTAGTGGAACTGTTCCCCACTCCGGACCGGAAGTTCGTGATATTGAAGCAAAATTGATGGAAGAAACATTATCCTTAAAGTCGTAAATCATGTCATGAAGATTAGGATAAAATCCCGGTCCTAGAACCAGTTTTTTACCCTGAAATCGCCAATGTTCGTATAGTATGGCTTTATAGTTCGGGCTAGCATTAAAGCTGGGACCTTTATAGACTTTGACAGAAGATATATTATCCTGAAACCCAATTTCTTCGGTGAAGGAAACAGGTTTGATAACGTAGCCACGTCTCCCACCAAAGTTCAAGTGCTCGAAAACTTCAATGATCAACCGTGGTTTAGAAGTAGGCATAACATTTCTCCGTAATTTCCATACAATAATTAGGCTTCTGAAAAGTGTTTTTCTTCAATTGACCTGATGATGTTAATTAAATTGATGGGTCTTTTAATCGCATACTTTGGCACCTCCAGTTCGTTTACTGGGATTTTAAAACGACTAGGGGACCAGTCTAACCAAACCGCAATTAATCTGAGTTGATTCGCTCCCTTGATATTGTGCCCTAGGTTATTTCCCAACATTATCACAGATGCATAATTTGATTGATCGATTTCAAGCTGATTTCATGCGGTTAGAAACATTTCTACCATCAGGTTTGTTTACACCGATTTCGGCCGAAATAGCAAAGGCATTGAAATAATGATAAAGATCGTGTTGGTATAACACCTTATTAAAGGTTGCTACTGGTCCATCAGCAACTAAAGCCTGCAGATAACCTAGTTGCTTGATCTGATTAATCAGTTCATTTACTGTCGGAGTTAATTCAACTTCTAAAGTTGTTTATGGAAGTTTTTGATTTCGGATCCCTCATCAACAAGTGTATCACCACGATCTACCAAAATGGCTTTAACTTTTTCGTTTTCTTGACCGAACGATAAAGTGTCACTTTCGTCTTCACTATTTTAGGGCAAGTTATTCTAGTATGTTATCTTTGATTATAGACCCATATTCAAATAGATAACACTATACTGAGTTGAGTCAAATTGAAAATCAGGATCATTTAGTAAATCCACTGTGTTGATTAAGTTAACAAGCCAAAAAAAAATGATATTCAAACATAATCTGATAAGCTTTAATTTCATTGACTTGCAACATTGATCTCTCTTCTGGGTGTAGTCAAAATGTCGATAGCTTAATCATATCAAGAACAGATCAAATTGTACAGGTCTGCAAACTCAGTAGAATTTTATTTAAATCATTGTAAGATGGACGAAATAAAAGGAAAGAAATCTTCTATAATAATCACAGGCGTCTTTACTTTGGCTTTCAATTTCTCTGATCCTTCTTTTGGCTATTTATCTATTATGTATTTGTACTGAGAATAATAAACGTTATCCTACTCATTCTGAAATATCTAGTTTTATTCTATTTCATGTAAAGCTTATTTTATTATTGTTATGCTAAGGAAGCAACGATCAATATGAATATGTTGTTCAATTATCAGAATATACCCAACCCATCAGAATTAGTGGTGGACGAAAATCATGTCATTTCGGCTTGTCGTGCCACAGGTATTCCTTTCTTCGAATGTTAGGCAAAGTGATTTAGAGCACTGACTAACACTTTTGTGTTACATTGATTATTGGAAATGAAAAATTAGCTGTTGTCGGTTATACTTAGCGTATTACACTTGTCTAAAAGTTACCTATGTTTAGCTAGGGAGTCATGTATGTCCTTAACTTCATCACAAGTTGACCAATTTAATCAGGACGGTTTTCTGGCTGTAAAAGAACTACTGACGCCACTGGAAACGGAAGCTCTTTACCTGCGGTTGCAAGATATTGGAAATCGGGTAATTGATTTTCCTGAGCAGTACATTCAGGTAGAACCTCAGGTAGTTAAAGGTGACGTAACCGCTAACTTAGTACCATTCAAAAATGTAAGGAAGATCTGGAACTTGACTCAGCATGACTCTTTATTCCAGACCTATGCACGACATCCGAAAATTATCCAAATAGTGACACAACTAATTGGTCCTGATTTAAAGATTTTCGTTGATCAAACTCTCTGCAAACCGCCCAAAGTGGGTTCAGCTAAGCCACCCCATCAGGATTCTGCCTATTGGACTAATATCGATCCGCCTAATTTGGTAATTTGTTGGATGGCACTAACAACTGCCACCATCAACAATGGTTGTATGCGTTTTATTCCTGGCTCACACAAGCTGGGCGTGATTGAACACAAGCACTTGGAAGATTTTCGGGTAGAAGATCAGCATATAGACTATGGGAACGAAGTACCTATTCCACTGAAGCCTGGTGGTTGTACGTTCCATCATAGTCTAGTTCTTCATCGTACCGAACCTAATCCAACATCACACGCCCGGATCGGTGTAACGGTAGCCTACATGAGCGCCCACTCCAAATTTGTGGGACCTGGTGAAGCGCCGACATATAAATTGGTAGCTGGTCGCTCAATTGAAGGTTGTGTTTGAGTCGCTAGTTTTAATAATTAGGTGAAACTTTAATATAGTTGAAATTTAAAAATACCGTTCATTGATGATTGTGACATATATACCAGAATTTAATGACACCTCGGATGGAAAAGTCAAGGTTTTTGCTACCTCTACAGTTCATTTGTATTGCCCATTGTATTGAAAAATCAGAACACTCGATCACTATTTTAAAACAAGTTAGATAATTCAAGTTTGGTAAATTCTATTATTCTTAGCAGATAGAAAATTAATAATAGTCTAATTCAATTGACGCAGATCTGGATTAATCACTACTGATAGCAAATCAATATTCTACACCGTAGCAGCACCTACATTTTACTCGGTCTATTCTCATGCCCGTTTCCCTTCAGTCGTTGACGAGCAAACCGATAATCAATTCTAGAGCTCGAAAATGAGCAGTTGTTGATAAGTTGTATGAATAGATCTGTTACTATCTTCGGATATGACAGTTAAAATTTAAGCTAAAGGTAGATGATATCAAGATACCGAAAGAGATAGTCTTCTCCGTAGGAGTAATTATTGTGTTATGGTTTTCTAGCCATAACTAAGGAATAATTACCAAATACTGGCCAAATCTGGAAGTCAGTGAAGCCTGTGGATGTTAATAGCTCTGATAGTTCCATGGGTGTGTATTGCTTGCCCCGCTCATGTAGAACCATAGCAACAGACATGCAGGCCGAGACCAATGGCCCATTTTTAGATTCATTCATTAGCATTTCATGCAGGCAAATCCAACCGCCTGGTATCAGGGCCTCGAAGCTGCGTTGTGCTAATTGATAACATGAATTCAAATCCCAATCGTGAAAAATATTGCCAAAAAGAACCCCGCCAAAATTAGATGGCCATTGATCTTTAAATATATCAGTAGGTAGCGTCTGAATCTGGTCTGATAAATTATATTGCCGAATATTTCGATCTGCAATCTCGCAGACCAGAGGTAAATCAAGAATTGTACAGTGAATTTGCGGGTTAAAACTGGAAATAGCCAGGCTTAGCGATCCAGATCCACCACCTACATCCAGCAAATTTTTCATCTTGGAAAAGATTGGTTGTTGCGCTAATGTGCTACCTGTAGGAAGAGTCATCGTATGCATTCGACTGATGAAGTTCTCGACTTGAGTTGATGACAAATTTCCCATTCCAACTGCAAACGGCTCTATAGGATCATCTGTAGTCTGAAGAAATGCTTTTCTCAACTGGCAAAGGAAGGGGTCTGTTTTTGGCACTACTAGCCCTTGATAAAAAGGACTTTCCGGCAAAAGATAAGTGCGCGCCAGATCAGTAATGCTGAAATGCAGATTTGGTTCGGCCGATAAGAATCCTAGTGAAGCGGTAACTGCAATCATAGCTTCTGCCGCACGAGAGGATAGATTCAACTGATCAGCCACTTGTTCAATTGTAAAAGATCTATCGGTAAAAGTGGCAAAAAAATTAAGTTCTTGAGCCAAAGCAAGCGTTGGCAACGCCCTTCGGCTAGCAGTTAGTTCTTCTAGTCTTTGACTGTCAACGGTTGGTATTGGGAAAAACGACATATCTTTTTGTTTGCCCCTAATATTTGGCAAAGTATACTTTAAAGATATTGAAATAGAAACTATTGAAGTATATGAAACAGCTGAATAAAGAAAATCTTACTTGTGTGGGTTGAGCGTTCTATTAAAAGCAAATTTATAGTATGAAAACGAAGTTCAGTATTAGTCATCAATGTCAATAGGTTAAACATCCCATTAGTCAGTTCGGTTTTGATAAAAAAATGACTATTCTTTTCTGTTGCTGCGCTGTTAAATCAGTGCTAGAATTCAACTTCGGATCAGACCAAACTTGGTCTGATTACAGCTCTATTTGGCTTTTTTTCCTAAACCGAATCCTTAACTCCAAAAATTGGGAGATTCCAATTGAGACCAATTAATTTTATTATCAGCACAATTATGTTGGCTATAAATTCATCGCTCCCAGCTAACGAACTCGTATTGAATACACAAAGACAGGTTATACAAAAAGATGATATCAACGGGTTTGTAACTAGAAAAGAAAAAATTAACTGGGAAGCCAGAAAAACTGCAATTGTTGTTTGTGATATGTGGAGCAAACACTGGTGTGCCGGTGCAACTGAACGAGTAAGCGAAATGGCACCTCGTATGAACAAAGTCATTCAAAAAGCACGTGAACAAGGAGTTCTGATTATCCATTGTCCAAGCGGTGGATTGGAATTTTATACCAATACACCAATGCGGAAACTAGCACAACAAGCACCTGTTGTTCCTACTAAAATCAAGCTCCAAGACTGGTGTAGTCTGGACCTAGAACGTGAACCCGAATTACCAATTGATGACTCAGACGGCGGATGTGATTGTCAACCCAAGTGTAACGCTAACAAAAATCCAATGAACCTCCGTCAGATCGCTGATATTGAAATACACGACCAAGATGCAATCACCGATAGTGCTGAAGCCTATTATTTAATGTATCAAAAAGAAATCACGAATGTAATTGTAATGGGAGTTCATACTAATATGTGCGTGTTGGGCCGACCATTTTCAATTCGGCAGATGGTTTATCAGGGTCAAAATGTACTGTTAATGCGGGACCTAACCGATACGATGTACAATTCTAAACAGTCGCCTTTCGTCAGTCATTTTCGAGGTACTGATTTGGTTGTGCAACACATTGAACGTCATTGGTGTCCAACGATCACCAGCACTGACTTTTTAATTGGTTCACCCTTTCGTTTCAAATACGATATAGACTAAGACGGCGAAAATCACAACAGTGCTGACGCTTAACAGGTCAAGTTGACCTAGTTGAAAGTGTATCTGCAAAATTGGTAGTAAGGCATATTTTTGAAAAGAATGGACGAATATAAATTTTTCCATTCTTCATTGAATGGAAAAGAGTTTAGTTTATTATCTCGGGTGCCCTATTCTAATCATGAGCACTTATCTATAGTCAAGGAAGATTTTCCTGAAATAAAAAAGGTTTTGCAATCAGAATCTCCTCCTTTTCTTATAATAAGCTTACCTGAATCAGGATCTTGTTTTGGGATTTAATAACTGAACATTTGTTAATT
>CAYVHK010000133.1:0-12754 GCA_964451145.1 uncultured bacterium
CAGCGTAGGCTGTAGCGTCATTCCAATTTACATAAATCATTGGATACCTATTATTTGGTGAATACTTAGTAACATGATCCCAATTTCCATCATATTGATATCCACTCTGATTAACGAATTGCTTAAATTGTCTTACTGTTATCTCTTTAGCATCCATATAAAAATCATCTAATACCACCGAGTGTAAAGGTAAGGCGTCACTCATATTGTCATGATGGTCTCCCATCTCAAAAAAGCCAAATGGTCCTGTTGTAATCAGAACCATTTTCGCTCCATATTTATCCCAATTCATCTCTTTATCAAGAGTAAATTCGCCTCTAACTAGATTCTTTTCTCAGAAAATTCATCCTCACATCCTACAAACATCAACAAAATTGATAACATCCAATTTTTTTCGCATCAAGATTTCCAGACCTTTTTTTCGATGGCACACGTCATTGTCATTAATGTCTTCATTTTGTTGGCAAGCTCATTATATTGGAAGGGGAATCAGAAATCAAAATAGATGAAGAGAGAACTAAATAACTAAATATAAATAACTAAATAAATGTTGTATTTGTCAGAGAGAAATTAGTGAAAAAACGTTTCAACTAGGCTGCGGATATTTATCTGATTAGTCTTTACGTGATTTTATATATTGCGGAGATTTTATTGAAATCTAGGTGGTTTGAGCAAAAATTATTTTAGGCCCTAACAAAAGACTTATCCCCTACCTCTTCATAATCAATTATTCCAAACTGTTTTATCTATTAGAAGATTAATGTGAAAAAATTTCTCTGATGTTTAAGATTCGAGATTGAATTTTTCGATTTCTCTGCGTCTTTCTTAAGCAGGCCAACCTAATTCCTAGATCTTATTTGTTTATGACCTTTCTATTGCAGATTTTTGCTATATTTAGTAATTTAGCAATCAAAAATATCATCATTTTTAACAATACTGAAAAAATCAGATAAACCTTCTATCGTATCTAATAAAATATCAATTCATCGGTCCTTCAATTAGGTATAATCACTCTTTTTGATTGAAATGAAATAGGAAGGAAAGTAACTTTTTTAAGATTGACCAATATACTAGTATAATAACAACAGAGGAACAAAAAACCTCAGAAAGTGTGCGATTGGTTAAATAGAAAACAGCTACTTAAAACCCAGAATGAAAGACACATCTTTTCACCGACTAAGTATTCGCAGTATACTGATTGGACTGCTTCTCATTCCTGTCAACTGTTTTTGGATTCTTCAATTTGAGTTTAACCGCTGGTCTTTTCCCACATATCTGGTTCCCTATTACAACGTTATCTTTTGTCTAGTGCTACTGGCAGGTTTGTCAATATTAATCAAAAGGCTCTCCCCCAATTGGGCGCTTACCCCTTCTGAGCTTTTGGTGCCTTATCTTATGATGTGTATGGCATCTTCCATTTGTTCACACAATATGATGGAAATTTTAGTTACCTCGATAGGGCATCCTTTCTGGTTTTCAACTCCAGAGAATGATTGGCAAAACCTTATATTGCCTCATTTGCCATCTTGGCTAACCGTTTCCGATAAAATTTCTCTGCGGGGTTATTATGAAGGTGAAACCTCATTCTATCACTGGCTATATGTGGTGCCATGGATAGAACCTTTCATTTGGTGGTTGCTGTTCACGATGGTACTGTTGGGTACCATGGTTTGTATTAACGTATTGCTAAGGAAACAGTGGATTGAAAAAGAAAAACTAACCTACCCAATAATCCAATTACCGCTTTCTATCATGAATCCAAAATCTCGCCTCTGGCGTAATCGATCTTTCTGGTTGGGTTTTTTCTTAACAGGAGGACTAACAATTATCAACGGATTAGCTGTTCTACATCCTGTCCTTCCATCCATTCCACTCAAGAGAATTTTAAATCTGCACATCTTTTTTAGCGATCGACCCTGGAGCGCCATAGGATGGACACCTGTTACGGTTCATCCACACCTAATTGGACTCGGCTTTCTAATGCCAATCGAGTTGCTGTTTTCATCTTGGTTTTTCTACTGGTTTTTGAAAGCTCAACGAATTTTTAGTAATGCTGTCGGCTTAAAGGGATTACCTAATTTCCCTTATGCTAGTGAACAATCGTTTGGTTCCTATATGGCTATTATAATCGTTGTATTGTGGTCATGTAGACGTCATATTGAACGATTCATTGTAAATCTAAGGTATCCAAAAAAATACCAAACGGATATAACTGGCGGAATGAGCAATAGAATGGCAGTTATTGGTATTATCATCGGTTTTGCTTTTCTTTCCTTTTTCTCTGTACGAGCTGGTATGGGTATTTGGCTGTCTGTCGCTTTCTTTTTCCTTTATTATCTACTTTCGATGGCTATCACAAGGATGAGAGCGGAACTTGGGTTTCCTATACATGATGCTCATTACCCTTTGGGGCCAGATCATATTGCCATTATTACCCAAGGCACACAAAAGCTAGGTCCGAAAAACTTGACGATACTGGCTTTGTATCATTGGTTCAATCGTACATACGCGAGTCATCCAATGCCTCATCAATTGGAGGGCTTCAAGATGTCTAATCAACTTGGAATGTCAAAAACTGGTGTTAATCGAAACCTAATTTGGATTTTAATGCTAGCCATATTTACTAGTGTTCTTTCAACCTTTTGGTTGACTTTAGATAGTTTCTACCAGCGTGGTTCGACATCAGGATTTTATAATTGGTGGGGGGCCGGTGGGTTTGGTAGAGAGACATTTGGTCTACTCGAATCTTGGATGTTATACCAAACAGAATGGGACCCTGTTGCTATAGGAGCTGTCAGTGTAGGCTTCCTATTCTCAATCGGAATGATGTTTATGAGATTACACTTTATATGGTGGCCTTTCCATCCGCTTGGATATGCTATTTCTAGTAGTTGGGGGATACATGTTTGGAGCTCATTTTTGATTAGCTGGGTGGTTAAATTGATCATTCTACGTTACGGAGGCCTGAAATCATATCGCTATGCCGTTCCATTCTTTCTTGGTATTATTTTAGGTGAATATATAATAGGTAGTATCTGGAACATAACAAGCATGGTATTCAATATACCAACCTATCAATTCAGTGTGGGTTAGAAAGGTGACATAATCATCAAAGTTTGATAGACCACTATCTTGGTAAGGACAAGAACCATTATTACATTGGGTTCGCAAGAATGATGAATTCCACAACCACGGACATATTGACCCAAGCCAACCAAATATCACAGAACATACTATGGCTACTGATACTTAGATGACGATAAGCCAAGTGTGGAAATTCTAATAAAGTTGTAAAACTGAGTTAGTAAAATTACTTAATGGCAGATAATAAAGGAACCGATAGATTCAGTGAACGAGGTTTTTTATATGTTATTTGGTAAGATAAAAGAAAAAGAGTGTCAAGTGGTAAATGCCCCATTTCCCGTACACGAATTATCTTTCTTGTGGATTTCAAACCTTCAGTCAAGATAAGAATTATTGAGATAAAGTTAGCCGCTTGTTTCTATTTTATGATCTTTAATGTCTTAACGCGTATCATGGTAATATCGCTACCGAGGTTTTGTTTCCTTCAACTATTGTGTGAATCGATGATATAGTCATACCGTTCAATTTTGAGACTGTTGTAGGGTGATCTACGCCATTCAAATTGATGAAGGGATAGTTACCATAGAATCGTATTGCCCAGTTGATTGGCGAATTGTTCCTATTACTTAGAGTTGTCTTTGAGTTTTCTTCTTGAAGTACTTTGATCATTTTAGATCCTATAGGAATCATGTCTACGTCTACCCATGATACTTCATCTGGAAGTTGGGGTAATGTGCTTACCCTATTACTAGCGGCATTTGCATCAACACCTATCAACCAGCGAACAGTATGGCTCACAAATGTATAGGGTAGCTCCGGATATTCACGCCTTTCTGGATCGGCATGATACAACTCTTTCATATAATGCCAGCCTCTTTCCTTCTGCCCATACGGGAAAAATACGTCTGGCAGGTAGCTTTTAGCTTCCATATTATCATTCGAACAATTGTTCCATATAAAATCTAGATAATTTTCTGATCTATTACCCGGCTCTGTGATTAATGTTGCTAGCATTAGGAAACTGTTTTCCTTACCATAACCGGCTGAATAATCAGTCAAGCTCCTTCGACCTCGATAATACGTATTTCCCTCCCAGAAGTCTGTTCTGAATAAACGTAATATATTATTCGCTTTAGTCATCCATGTATTATGACCATCCATATCCCCACGAATTTTGAGTATTTCTGCATAGGCCTTAAAGCCTTGATATTGCATGCCAATACCATCGGCTGATTCTTTGAAACTGTCTTCACTGGTTTCATTGTAAGTGCAAGTATTTTCCCAGCCATTTTCACCCGGAGCATCTGCAATACCATTATTGGGAATAGAATTATCATGATTGTCTAGGTAATGAGTAACAGTATTAGTGTAGTAATTATACAGCTCTGAATTCTCAACCCATTCTCTATTGCCTGTCCACAAGTATTGTTGATGTGAGGTCCATATAGCTTCGAATATAGAGGGAACCTGATGGGCTCTTTCCCAAATTTTTCCATAATAATCAATATGCCAGGCTGGAACATAGTCAAATTCTGGAGTCGCAGTTTTCGAAAACTCCTTCATCATGCTTATATTTTCAAGATCAAGCCCTAGAAAATGTGCACCCAACGCCATATGCTCCCAATCACGTAGGCAGAAAGAACCCCTACCTGGCAAAGCTGCTTCATAACACGGAATAGTACTTTCTTTACCTGTCATCACATAACGTAAAGCCAAATCCTTTGCCCAGTTAAAAAGAAAGATTAATTCGGAATTGGAAGAATTGAGAGTGATTTTAGTCGAATGTTCCGTTCCTTCAGTATTTTTTGGATAGTCTAAACTTTTGAATTCTTCAGACATCATTGCCTCCGTTACCATTTTTTATTAGTTTTGCTGATGGTATCGACCTCTTGAATAACAAAATTTTTAGCCACACCGAGACCTTCAATGGCATCATCTTTCCCAAAATCTTTGCCCACAGATCATACAGTTTGATATAGTTTTCTGCTGCTGCACCACCGAATTCCATCCAATCCGTTCGGCTAATCAACATGTCAGTTATCATAAAATAGCTGATTACTAAATAGAGTACGGATTTAATAGTTATGTCGGTGTATCGATCATAAGCATTACTTCCTGAGCTAGACAGAATATAAAGATCATAATTTTGGTAGCAGATTAGATACTATGATCAGATTTTCATCAGTACCAGCGCCATCTAGGTAATGCTTTGATAGCTTTTCCATCTGTAGTAGCAGGTTCGTTATCGATCCTTCAGGTGTTTTGTAATCTCCAAGCCAGATCAATACAGTCATTAATCTTAACTGATTTTAAAGGACCTGAGTTCCGATCAATCGAATTATTCCCACATTTACTGTTGGTATTGATTGCTCCGATCATTTGGCTACCCAGAAACGTCTATTTCCTACCATTATCTTTATTAGAAACCAGTAACTTACTCAGTCACACAAAAAATGAAAAAGTAATTACTTTTCGTATTTCTAATTCTAACTTATAGTTTTAGTTGCTTTAAACTTAAAAAACTAATGTTCCTCAGATGGTTATTTTGACTTTAATTCCAATTTTAGGCAATAACTGAAATGGGATACATTAATGTAGAAAATTATTTTTTTGTATAAGAGCGTGTACTCGGATTTGAATTTAAATAATGATACTAAAAATAGAGCGAAAGAAAGTGCAAGATTAATAAAAAGAGATTATTAGAGAAAACAAAAAATCCTAATTGAGTGCTAATAAACACCCGATTATTCAAGATGGAGTTGATGTCTGTAAAAATACGCCATTTAAGCAAAGAATATACAGATTCAAAAGTAATCACCATTTCCGGGGGACTATTTCAGTAGATGGTACAGGTTTTGTTTGATGGTTTAAATTTTTCCAAAATGAACAATGACTATTTTGATATTAAACATGCATAAATTTGGTTTTTGACTATGTGTGGAATTTGATACTTTCTGCATGGATATTGATGCAGAAACGGTGGAGAGCTGTAAGCAATTTTTGACCAAGACCGGAAAACAATTTCCTCGGAGGACAAATGTTAAATAGTTCGCTCCTACTAAAAATTTAATGATAATTTATGTTGATTGAAATGATTCTATTGTTTATGCTAAATAGGCAGGGAAAAGATTGCTAACAGAAGTAGAATGGGAATCTGCTGTTTGGGTAAATGACGTGACTTGTAATGTAATGGCAAAACGTACATTACCACTCAAGTGTAAGTTCAATATAGTAAGACCGTTTGATCGGTGGTTTGATGATCCTGTTAGGCTATAAAAATTTAATCAAAAAATATATATTCTTTTTTAATCTTTTCATTTTCAGAATGGAGACTAAAGAGAGTGTTATCCGGAGGAACTTGTTTTGAGTCAAAATCCAAATTTTGTCGTGATATTTTTAGATGATTCAGGGTGGGCGGATTTTCGTCCGTTTTGGGAAACAACGTATCCAACACCAAATGTCGAAAGGTTAGCAGAAGGTGGGTGTTGTTATCATCAGTTTTATGTGCCACAGGCTATTTGCTCAGCTTCTCGTGCCTCTTTGTTAACAGGATGCTATCCTGGTCGGCACAAAGTTTATGGTGCAATCCCTCCGAGAGCTCGGGGTTTAGACCCCAGTTTTTTGACAATTGCCGAAGTTCTGAAACCTGCAGGTTATACAACAGGTGTGTTTGGAAAATGGCATATTGGCGATCATGAGGAGACACGTCCACCAGCAAAGGGGTTTGATGAATCTTCTGGGTTAATGTATTCCAATGATATGTGGAAGTACCACCCTCAAAGTCGAAATTTTGATAAATTTGAATTGCAGTTCTGGAAGAATGGCAAGATAAAAATTGACGATGTTACACCTGAGCAACAGAGAAATTTGACAACATGGTATACCGAACACACAGTTGATTTTATTGAGAGAAATGCTGACAGCCCATTTTTTGTGTATTTACCCCACAATATGCCACACGTACCTCTATTTTGCAGTGATAAATTCCAAGGTAAATCTGGTGAAGGACTGTATGCTGATGTCATGAAGGAGATCGACTGGTCAGTGGGACAGATTATGGATGTGTTGGAACGTAAAAACGTAACAGATAATACAGTTGTTGTGTTTACATCAGATAATGGTCCTTGGGTGTCGTATGGTAATCACGCAGGTTATACACCTTATCGCGAATCAAAAGGAACCGGGTTTGATGGAGGGACACGTTCAGCGTGTGTGATCAGATATCCGAATGGTATTCCTGCCGGGCAACGATCAGATCAAGCATTTTGCTCTGTGGATTTATTGCCAACTTTCGCTGAGTTGGCTGGTGCAGAACTGCCCCATTATGAGATCGATGGAGTTAATGTGTACGATATTATTACCTGTCAACCTGATACAACTAACCCACATGACTACTATCCAGTATCGACCGGTCGAAGCCTTGATGGGGTGATCAGTGGCAATGGGAAATGGAAATTGCATTTGCCGCATAGTTATCGAACACTTGTTAGAATCGGTAATGATGGAGAACCTGGTCGGTATGAAACGGCTAAAATTGAGTTGTCGCTTTTTGATATGGAAAATGATCCTTATGAGACAACAAATGTGATTAATCAATTTCCTAAAATCGCTAAAAAACTTCAAAATTGGGCTGAGAGTCATCGAGATAAATGGTGGGTGGATAGAAACTAAAAGGTGTTTTGGGGGTATTATGCGTAAAGTAATTAAGTCTTTTAGTTCTAAGAAGTCGGATCAAATTTAAGAAGTGATTGCATTGTAACTTGACGCAATTGGTTGTCATCGGATTTGACGCATAAACCTCTCGGAAAAAATGTTATTTGTTATATATTAAGTCTTTTATTTTTCATCGAAATCTACTTCAAAGATAGCTGACGTATGTGAGGCGGCTATCTTTGAAGTAGATGTGCCCTTTCTCTTCTTCCCCATTTTTATTGGTAGGAATTACAAGTTGAATTAATCTAGAACCTTTGGATTACAATCTTGATCTATAATCCAATGCGTAATCAATAGTATTGAAAATATCGAACTGAGGCAGAAAGTCAATTATTTCTTTGCTCTTGCTGAGATCAAACTGGTAAAAGGTTGGATTTTGCTCCAGAAGACGCAGGTCAATATATTCGATCTCTAATGCTTGGGCTAAATAAGGGATTGTTGTTTCCCAAACAAATGGCCTTGGGGCAGCTAATTGAAAAATTTCTCCTATAGATCGTGTTTTTCCAATTGAAATTTGAAAAGCTTGAACGAGATCCCGAACATCAAGTATGTGTTTCTGATAGGACCTGCCGTTTTCGTCTCTCGCAATGACTAGTTTTTCCTCTTGATGGGCGTAAAGGTGTTGTTGAGTTACAGCAGCTAGTCCCGTATTTCGTTTTTTATATAGGTTTTGCCAGTGAGTGAGGTAAAACTGTCGAAAATTCAATATTTCGTCAGTTGCAACGACCAGCGCGAAACGAAAAATAGTAATTGGTACACGTTGACTAAGAAAATAGCTCATGCACATTTCTTCTCCCAAGATTTTTGACAAAGCGTACCAGCCATTCGGGATTCTTGGAGTTAGATTTTCACGAATTGGTTCAACTAATCCGCCAGCTGGATATTTTCTATAGATGGCATCGGTACTAGCAAAGAAAAAATGTTTCACCTGCTGTTCCGCAGATGCTTCTAATATATTGAAAGTTCCACCCACATTGATCTGAAAATAATCATCGTGAGTGAATGGGCCACCCGCTTGGAATGCAGCCCCCAGATGACATACAATTTCAATTCCTTCCATGGCTTGACGTACATCCTCAGTTTCAGTCAGACTTCCTTCTACCAAATCGACTGGCAAACCTTTCAATCTTGATGTGTTAGGATCAGATTTCCAAACCAATCCACGCACTTGATGCCCATCAGCAACAAGTGCTTGAGCTAAGTGAACACCAACACGGCCTGTGATTCCTGTAATTAGAATTTGCATAGTACCATTCCTTTATAGATGATGCTTCTCCTTTTACCTTAGATGAATAACAAATTATACAAGGAAAAGATGATTCAGAAAATTTTTTATTTTTCAGCCTGTCCAATTATTTCGAAAAAATTCTTGATCTGTCTGAGTATGGTATCCATTATTCT
Organism: uncultured bacterium; assembly: GCA_964451145.1. Lineage (GTDB taxonomy): Bacteria > Poribacteria > WGA-4E > WGA-4E > UBA9662 > TMED15. Next base: position 9,199 of record CAYVHK010000133.1, read on the forward strand.
AACAGCTTTATAATGAAAGTGGTTTTACCTGATAGAGAAAATGAAATTTCACATGGAAAGGATCGAATATTTTTTAAATTACCTATTCTACGAAAAAGGTAATCTGGTGTATAGAAGACGGAAAACAGAAATCTTATTTGGCATCCTTTTCCTTTCCTAACTAGTTTCTTTGGTATCTATCTTATTTTCAAAATCTATATTGACGCACCACTAGTAACAACATATAATCGAAGATTAGATTTAATTGCCTGCCGATGTGAGATATCTTTATTTCTTGCTTGTTATCTCAATATTGAATTTGTCTTGTGCCTGTTTGATGAATGGTAAGCTTTTGATTATGACCAAAAAAGAAAAGATTCATATCTGATTTTTGTGACAATTTTCTGATGGAATTCAATTAAATTAATATAGGTAAGATGGATCTTAATCATCTTCTTATTCTAAGATTTTAGCTTGTTTTAATATACCCCAAAATTTGGCTTAACTGGTAGGACACGATAAAAAAGGCTTCTAAATACATTAAAACAAGAATCCAAATATTGGAATCATCTCTTTACATATTTTCCCGTTTTGAAAAACATCTTTACGATCAACAAATAGAATCACTAAAACACAATTCATTGACCTCTGCACTTAAGAAATGGCAGGATGAACATTAAAGATTCATAAGGATGGAAAGGCTCGGCTAGATAAAAATAAAAGTTATACAGAGAAATGAATATAGATAGAAAATTTCTTCTTAATGATCAAGAGATGAGAAAATTCATTATCAATGGTTATCATGTTATTAAAACATCACTTCCTCTTTATTTTTATCAAAGAGTTTATCGTCGAACTCTAGATATTATACAGAATGAAGGAACTCCTGGAAATAATCTTTTACCCAAGGTTCCGATCTTAGCCGACGTATTCAATGACCCTGTAGTTGTCGGAGCATTGATTAGCATCCTTGGCCCAAATTATGTTATGCACCCACATCGTGCTTGCCATTACCATCCTCCCAAAAGTCAAGAGCAAGTTTGGCACAAGGATTATCCAATTGGAGGAAATATCAGATCCCATCGTTGCAGAATAGCCATGGCATTTTACTATCCTCAAGACGTTTCGGAAGAAATGGGGCCAACCGCAATTCAACCTGGTACGCAATACTTTCAACAATACCATCAAATGATCGAAGGCCTACCCCTTTGTGGAGAAGCCGGTACAGTTACTATCGTTCATTATGATCTCTGGCATAAGGCAACCGAAAATCGAAGTGAGAAAATCAGATTGATGTTGAAATTTCTGTTTTGTCGAATGGAAGAACCGCAACAAGCTTCGTGGAACGTCGGAAATACTAATGACTTTGGTTGGGACGACGATTCATCTTTTTCCAGCCCAAATCAACCGGTATGGCAACATATTTGGCAGTGGTATATCGGACAAGATAATGAAGAGAAAAGAACCACTCCTTTGATTAAGTCGAATGCAAAAAAATTGAATAAAGCGTTATATAATCCTAAGTCTAAAAATGAAGAAAAAATAGAGATGACCGACCAAGCTATTTATGATCAGGATGAAATTGGTCGTCTCAGAACCTTATATGATTTGGGTACAATTGGTGCATTGGCTATCCCTAAGTTAATGAAAAAATTCCGAAGAGAATCAAAAATCGGATCTATCAGAAATTTAGAGAAATCTGATTTCACTAATCCAAGTCAAATTGATACTGTATATGGTTGAGCTGCAATGGGAAAGACTGCAGTACCTGCCTTGATAGAAGCTTTAGACGATCCATATTGGTGGATTCGTGCCGCAGCTTGTAGCTCATTGGGTTGTATTGGACAAGCAGCTAAATTGGCAGTTCCTCATTTGCTCAAAGCCTTGAATGATAATTCGGAATGGGTCCAGAGAAATGCCGCTGACGCTCTGGGTAACACAGGGGATACTTCCAGAGCGACGGAAGCTGGCTTGATTAAAGCTCTGGATGATAAAAGGAAGACGTCCTCTTGGTCTCTCTCGGATTCTCCTCTACGTGAGAATGCTATAGCGTCATTAGCCAAGATTCGTCCTTCTCCAGCAGTTATTTTCAAACTCAGACAAGCCTCTGAAGATGAGAATGAGTATATTCGTGCTTGAGCCATCATTGGACTGTCAAGAATGAGAGGAAACTAACAAGATGCGAAGACGCGTTGCTATCGGATCCATTTTGACAGAATGTAATCAGTTCGGAGGACCTCCCATTGATATGGGGAGTTTCGAACGTTATGAATTGCGGAGAGGTATTGATGTTTTAGAGGTTAATACTGGTGTTGTGGGTGGTATAGTACAGATACTAGAGCAAAAACGAGTGGAGATTGCTCCGTTATTATATGCCAGTACTTGCCCTGGAGGACCTATAACTGCGGAATGTTACTTGGAACTGAAGAACGAATTAATAGGTCAACTGAAAAATGCTATGCCTATCGATGGTATTTTATTGCCATTGCACGGTGCTAGTGTTGTTGAAGATCTTGGGGACCCTGAAGGAGATCTGATTAAAGCTGTTCGTTGTGTTATTGGAGATCAAGTTCCTATTGTGGTAACACTTGATTTACACGCACATGTGACGGCTGAGATGATACGTTTTTCGGACGCATTGATCGCTTGGGAAACCTATCCACACCGTGACGCATTTTCTACTGGAATCCGAGGTGCTAAAGCACTGTTGTCTATAATCAATAATGGTATTCAACCAACAATGGCTATGGCAAAGGTCCCAGTGATCACCAGCGGTATTCGTGGATCAACTGAGGTGGATTCGCCATTTGCTGCAGTCATGGATACAGCCAAAAAATATGAAGCTGAAGACGATGTTGTTTCAACTAGCGTTTTTTTAGTTCATCCCTATCTAGATCAACCTGACATGGGTAGCGGTGGGTTAGTTATTACTAATAACAATTTGGAAAAAGCAATCAATTTAGCAGAGAATTTGGCAGAACAATACTGGGATAAACGATTCCAATTCGAACCAGAGATTTATACACCAAAAGAAGCCATTAGACGTGGACTGAAAACTCTTGGGGGTCCAATTCTTTTAGTCGAAACGGCAGATTGTTGTGGTGGTGGTGCTACCGGTGATAGTATTGCAACGTTGGCTGCACTCCTCGAGGCTAAAGTAACAGTACCATCATTAGTACCTGTTGTTGATCCAGAGGTTGCTAAGATGTGTCATCGAGCTGGTATTGGCCAAGAAATAAGGTCGGAGATTGGTCATCAGCTTGAGTCTAATTGGGGAAAACCAATATCCATTACTGCCAAAGTTATGCAATTAAGCCAAGGATATTTTCAATATACCGGTGGCATTTGGGATGGGACTACCGGCAATATGGGACTCAGTGCAGTTATAGCATTGGGATCAATACAGATATTAGTGACAACTTACGGCACCTACGATTGGGCAGATGAACAATTTCGATCAGTTGGTCTGGATCCGTCAACTGCCAAGATTGTCGTAGAAAAGAATCCAATGAACTACCAGATTGCTAATGGTAATATCGCCAAAACCGTTTTTATACTTGATACACTAGGGCCAACT
>CAYVHK010000134.1:0-2876 GCA_964451145.1 uncultured bacterium
GACGGGGTCCCACAGCTAAAAATCTACAACTCAGATTCGCAGGAACCGCTTGGCGCATCATATCACAACTCGTTGTTTTTGTCAACAATTTATTATTCGGCTTCTGAAACACTTTTGGAAAATGACACTTTATCGGCTGCAACCACACAACGAAAGCTAATAGCATAACTCATATCTGTATCAGGCCGACGAAAATCACGTCGAGCGACGTTCTGATCAACTGCATCCAATAGATAAAGACCTCCTCTGATGACTTTATAGGTGCCATCACTTGGCCCTTTTGGATTGTTAACTGGTGAAGAGGCGTAATAATCCCGTTGAAACCAGTCAGCTACCCATTCTATGGCATTGCCAGCCATATCGTGCAATCCATAACCGTTGGGGAGATAACTGCCCACTGGAGCTAGAGTTGCGTGTCCATCATCAATGTAGAACGATCGAAGCTGGTCATGACCGAGTTGTCGCAAATTATTGCCGTTGGCTAATAGGGTGTCTATACCTTGAGGGCTATTTATCAAATTAAGCAAAAAATCTCGCTGATCCTTATCAACATCTGGACTACGTAGGACTTGATTGCGAACCATATAAACGGGATCGTAACCGACGTATTCCAAAATTGGCCACATATTTCGATCCCCGAAATTACATTGACTACCATCGGGGGCATCATTACCCCAAGGATACCGTTTACCGACTAAACCACCTCGGGCGGCATATTCCCATTCAGCTTCAGTCGGTAAACGTTTGCCGGCCCACTCCGCGTAAGCAAAGGCTTCATGCCAAGTCACAAAAATAATCGGGTGATTATCGCTAGGAGCTAATCGGGACATCTCAACACCTTGGCCACCTGTTCTGACTACTCGGCCAGTTGACTCAGCAAACTTTTTGAATTGACCGATAGTAACTTCGTGTACATCCATGTAAAAAGCGTTTAGTTCAATTGGGTGAACCGGACGGGGTGGTTTCTCACCACTCTGCGACTCTTCCTCTAGTTTAGCTTCTGGGTATAGGTTAGCATCACCCATCTGAAACCGGCCGGCTGGAATAAGCCTCATCTCACTTTGGTCTTTTGGCCAAACCAATTCCTGTGGTCTATCCTGATTTCCGTTTAGGACTAAATATTGCTCTTTAATCGTATCCGGCACCAAATCGCAACTTGTCAATATGAGCCAGCCGAACAGAACCAGTACTAACCCAAGAACCCGTTGTTTCCGAATATATATCAATTTCTAATTTCTCCTCGGATTGGCCGACCGGTCATTATGGAATTTGCGCACCTTGTGTTTCGACATACAGTGAGTAGATAGACTGGCTCCCAGCCATAAACAGGCGGTTACGCTTAACGCCACCAAAACAGAGATTAGCGCAAATTTCAGGCAAGTGGATTTTGCCAATTAAGTCGCCATCACTGGCAAAAATGTGGACTCCATCATAGCCTTCACCAACCCAACCAGCACTGGACCAAACATTACCGTCGATATCGCAACGAATTCCGTCGGCCAGACCATTGCCCATATCACAAAAAACTCGTTTGTTTTCGATTTTTGAGGCATCAATAATATCAAAAACATAGATTACTCGCGGACAGTCAGGATCATGTGTAGCTCCAGTATCAGCGACGTATAGTTGTTTGAGGTCGGGAGAAAAACAAAGACCGTTAGGCTTACCTAATTCACTGGTCAGTACTGTGGCTTCACCCGTTTCCGGATTTAGACGGTAGACGTTAGCAGTAATCTCTAATTCACCTAGGTTACCTTCGTAATGGAGCAGTGAACCGTAGCCAGGATCAGTGAACCATATCGTATCGTCAGAATGAACAATAACATCATTGGGAGCATTCAGCCGTTTACCTTCAAATCTGTCGATCAAGACAGTAATTGTGCCATCATGCTCGGTACGTGTGACCCGACGAGTGCCATGTTCACAGGATATTAACCGACCTTGTTTGTCGCGGGTATTGCCATTACTGTAGTTAGATGGATAGCGAAAGACACTAACTTGGCCTGATGCTTCGTCCCATCGAACTTGTCTATTATTGGGAATGTCGCTCCACATCAAATATCGACCATCGCCAAACCAAGCTGGGCCTTCAGCCCACCTCAAACCGGTACAAATACGTTCAATAACCGCATTGCCAATAACATATTTCTTGAAACGATCATCAATGACCTCAATTGCAGGATCAGGGTAACGGACAATACCATTCTCCCAATCTCGATCCATCTGATATTTGCTCATTAGGTTTCAATCTCCTTGATAGAAAAACAGGTTAGTGAATTCTACGATCTCGATTATAGTGGAGGTATTTTGATCCGTCAATATTAAGGGCGCTCAAACAAAACGGCAATTCCCATTCCACCACCAATACAGAGCGAAGCTAATCCATATCGTACCCCTCTCTTTTTCATTAGATGTATAAGAGTTGTGGTGATCCGAGTACCACTAGCTGCCAAGGGATGCCCCAAAGCAATTGCACCGCCATTGACGTTTACTTTTTCTGGGTTTAGGCCCAATTCAGAAATCACTGCTATCGATTGGGCAGCGAATGCTTCGTTTAGTTCAAAGAGGTCAATTTGATTTAGGTCTAAATCGATCTTTTCTAACAACCGTCTGATAGCATAAACAGGCCCAAGTCCCATATATTGAGGGTCTAGACCAACATTCGCATAGGCTTTAACATAGGCTAAAATTTCCAAATCAAGTCGATTAGCTGTTTTTTCAGAAACCATTAGGACTATCGAAGCACCATCATTGAGGCCGGAAGCATTACCGGCGGTTACTGTCCCTCCATCCTCAAAAACAGGACTGAGTTGAGCCAAGGAGGAAGACTGCAAGAAAAGTTGCAAAAAACAATTATGTTTATTACACATGATTTT
>CAYVHK010000134.1:2886-9849 GCA_964451145.1 uncultured bacterium
CCAAGGAATCAAGAGTTATATCCGGTCTGGGGTACTCGTCTTGGTCAAATATCGTATGTGAGGATTTTTTCTTTCTGGCAAGTGGAATAGGCTCAATCTCATCTTGAAATGCCGATTGTTTTTGAGCTTGATTATATTTCTGCTGGCTGTGGTAAGCAAATAGATCTTGAGCTTTGCGCGAGATAGCATATTTTCTAGCCACGTTCTCAGCAGTAACACCCATATGATATTTGTGGAAAGCGTCAGTTAATCCATCTTGAAGTAAAAGATCAATCATTTCTAAGTGCCCTAGTTTATTACCCCAACGAGTTTCCTTGACTATAAAAGGGGCCGAACTCATGCTCTCCATACCTCCAGCGATTATGATTTTGGCTTCATCCAACATGATACTTTCAGTCGAATGGATAATTGATTTCAAGCCAGAACCACAAACTTGGTTGACCAGAGTGGCCGGGATGTGGTTGGGCAGACCAGAGTCGATAGTTGCCTCACGTGCTTGATTCATGCCACTACCACTACTATAATCCTGTCCTAAAATGACTTCACTGATGGTTTCAGGATCAATCTGAGTTGATTCAACCACCTGCTGAATCAGAATAGTAGCTAATTGACTGGCCGAAAATTCTTTCAAAGCACCACCGAAACCGCCGATCGCCGTTCGAACTGCTTTGACAATAGCAACTTTTCCCATAGCTTACACTTCTCAATAAGTATTAATTTTTATCTCACAAAAATATTGGACGAAATTTGATTTTTCAGTAAAATAGGATCAGAGCTTATAATTATCTCCAACTTGAGTGAACTGTGATTTTGGCACCCTGAACCAGACAAAAAACTTCATTATTCATTAAATGATGAATATTTTCATTCAGTTGAATTATCTTCTGCTGGCTGGTTAGTTATTTTAAATGATAGGTCTCGGGCGCAGCGAAATCCGACTTGAGCGTTGGCTGTATGTGGAAATTCTAGATTTCGGTAGGCTAAAACTAAAGCATCTTTGTTATATAGCCAAGATCCGCCTCGTAAAATGCGGTAAAGTCCGGTGCTGGATCCAGTTGGATTATGAATCAATGATTGTTTTTTTGAATTAGCATAGTAGTCAACTCCGTACCAATCGGAACACCATTCCCAGACATTGCCTGCCACATCGTAGAGGCCATAACCATTGGCGGAGAATTGACCAACTGGCGAACATTTTCGCCACTGGTCCTGCCCTTCAGTTCCTTTGTCATTGGCATGATCGGCTGTTATTTGATCTCCCCAAGGGTATCGTTTCCCCACTAAACCACCTCGGGCAGCATACTCCCATTCAGCTTCTGTGGGAAGACGTTTTTTTGCCCATTCGGCGTAGGCAACAGCATCGTACCAAGTAATATAAATCATCGGATAATCGTCATTGTGAGCATATTGTCTCACCTCCTCCCAGCGGGTAAAATCGTAGTTTGTTTCCACCACGAACCTTCTGAACTGTCCAACTGTCACCTCTGTTTGATCCATGTAGAAGGAATCAACCGATACTGTATGAATTGGCCGAGATTTTTTTAACCAACCAATGGGGTCATTTTTGCTATCGCCCATATCGAAGGTACCAGCTGGAATCATCACCATTGGTGATTCTGATACCAATTTTTGTTTAGCTAAATCTTCTTCTGCACCATTACCTGTCGTATCATTATTTTTGATGTCGTTGGATGAAAATTTAGCTGTTTCTTGATATTCGGCTAAGCATCGAAACCCGAAATGTAAGCTACGAAATTTAGCCGGATATTGGCAACTATAGGCCAGCCTTAGGTCGAAAGGATCGCTATGCCAAGAACCACCTCGCAAAATTTTCCAGCCATCGGTTGCAGATAGATTATTGCACCATTCCCATACATTACCAACCATATCCAATAAGCCATAACCATTAGTCGAAAATTGCCCAACAGGAGTTGTTCCTATGATCCGTTTATTTTGACCTTGACGGCCGCGGTAATTAGCCTGATTATAGGTAATATGATTGCCCCAAGGATATCGCTTTCCTACTAGGCCACCTCTAGCTGCGTATTCCCATTCATCTGTGTTGGGTAATCGCTTGCCGGCCCATTTAGCGTACGCATTAGCATCATACCAACTGACGTAGATCATTGGATGATCATCTGTTGGGGAATACTTGCCTACTTGTTTCCAAGCAGAGTACGGGTAGTCTGTTTCCGCTACAAATTTTTTGAACTGACCAACCGTTACTTCCGTCTGGTCTAAATAAAAGCCATCGAATGTCACCGTGGACAAGTTGGTCACCAAACCATCCAATTGATCACCGATGACCGATCGTCCAGCTGGCACAAAAACCATATTAGCCCCGTCTTTCTCCCATCGAATCTGTTCTTTTAAACTCATTAATTCTTGAGCAGTTCCCGGTCCAATTTGGTTAAATAAGAATAATAGTATTGCGGTTACTGGTAAGCAACAATGCGCCGGTTTGTCCATTAATAATCTCCAAATTAGTTAGTAATGTTTGGCCAGTATCCGGTCTGAACCGATTACCCTTCCATTATATCAGTTGGTTGACAGATCGTCTAGTCAGCAATATAATAGTCCAACCTATTGAAGACACTAATCGAATTGCCATATCATATGAACTTAAATCAGATACTTGACGGTTTTTGGTCGACTTATCTTGATTTTAATCCACCTGCGGCAGATATCCAAAGAATCCTGTCTGGACAAGATTCTTTGGTAAACGACCACATCGCTTTCCGGACACTAAACTTAGATCCATTAAAGATCTACCAGCTGGCTGAACCGTTTTTAGGTAGAGGCTATCGACCGAAAGGTGACTACGTGTTCACCCAAAAAAAACTGCAAGCTCAACATTTTGAGCATCCAAATCCAATTTATCCTAAGTTTTTTATTAGTCAGTTACAAGTCGATTTATTTTCACCTTTCCTACAAACAGTTATGCAATCGTTGGTTGACCTTCAGCCTATTATTACTAACGAGGATAGGTTTTTAATGAGTGGACGTTGGTGGCCAATTCAAAAACGAACTTACGATCGTCTATTGAAAGAAAGCGAATATGCTGCTTGGTTTTATGTGTTCGGTTTTGTGCCCAACCACTTTACCGTTCTTGTCAATCATTTAACTGATATAGTTGACCTAACCACAGTTAACCAAAAATTAAAAGATCACGGATTCAAAATTAACGACAGCGGCGGGGAAATCAAGGGGAGCCCATCTGTTGGTTTGGAGCAATCATCAACTTTGGCTTACCAAATACCGATTAAGTTTAGCGACCAAGACGAACCGATTCCCGTTCCAGCTTGTTATTATGAATTTGCCAAACGGTATGATGATTTCAGTGGGTTTGTAGCTGATTCTGCAGACAAAATTTTTGAAAGCACTAATACTTTATATCTCAAATAGTCAAACCCAAATTATTACCGATAAATATTTGGAGAAACAATTTTATGGTTACAATTAATTATATCGGTCACGCATCATTTTCGTTCAGATCAGCACAAGGTACAATAATCTATTATGATCCTTGGTTAGATGACAGTCCGGTTGCTTTTCTCAAACGTACGGAAGTGAAAAAAGCGGATATTGTCATCGCCACACACGGACACAACGACCATGTGCGAGATGCTTTTGAGATTTGCCATCAAACCGGTGCCAAGTTTGTTGGAAATTACGAAATGACATTAGTAGCTAAAGCTCATGGGATCGAAGAGAAACGGATTTTCCCCATGAATCCAGGTGGTTCTGTTCAGATAAACGACGTGAAAATTACGATGGTGCAAGCATACCATAACTCGGGTTCATTATCGCCAAATCTGTCGTTGGGTCCACCGCCTGAAGGCTTCTATTTTCGACCCGATGGCGGGTCAGCTGGCATTATACTCAGTTTCGAATGTGGGGTTAACATTTACAATACCTCAGATACTAATGTCTTTGCCGACATGCAGTTGATTTCGCAGATGTACGGTCCACAGATTGCCATTTTGCCAATTGGCGGCAAGTTTACCATGGGTATTCGCGAAGGTGCTAGAGCCGCAAGTTTGATTCGACCGGATGTAGTAATTCCCTGTCATTACGGAGAAGCGGTTGGGCAACCCGTCGATTTAAAATCCTTTGTCTCCGGACTCAATTTTTTGTCCCCAAGCATCAAAGTTGCAGCCCTAAAACCTGGCCAATCATTGCAATACCAACCAGCTCAATATGAGCTCATCCAAAGTTGATCAATCCATTACCAGTTGACGTATTATTGGTTTGTTTCGGGTTTTTTGAGTAACTCGACTGCCGTCAGATAAACGCAACCAAGTTTCGAACTCACTTTCATCCATGGTGAGCCTGACTATGCGAGCTCCCCTCAGAAATCCGTCCCTACCATAGCTGTTGTAACCCGTTGTTCTTCCATAACAAAGCCGGATTCCGTTCAGTTCTCCTTCGTAATCGTTTATATGGTCGTGGCCGACAAAGGTTCCCATCACATCATTCATCTGATGAAACGCAGCAAACAGACCAGTATTTACTCGAGGAGCGCAAACCGGTTCGTACTTGAATCCGTAGCAGGTGTGAAAGTCCCAAACTTGGTCATACTCCGGTAGTGGAATGTGAAAAAAAGCCAGAGCTGGTAGTTGTTGGCACATTCGTTCTCGGTAAGCTGTTGCTTGTTGGATGTACCATCCAATTTGATCTCGACGAACCCAATCGTATCCGCCAATGTTGGTAGGAGCATAACTACCAGAATCTAGGAAGTAGAGCAAAGCGGCGGGGTTGTCGGTAGGTACTTTTCTATCAGTATAAAAAGAAGCGATTGGTAAAACATAGTTACCAATACCTGTCACTGTCGAGGGACCAATTTGTGTTAAGCAAGTAGAAAAGGTCATTTGGATTTCGGCCAGCTGCTCCCGAGTGGCATCACCTTCGTCGTCGTGGTTGCCAAAAGTTGAGGCCCATTGTTGTCCCGACGTTTCGAAAATATCAGCCACTTGTTTCATGGATTGAACTGCATCACGACAGCGGCCTGCTGATAGCATATCACCAGTTAGAATAACTAAATCAGGCAGTTCGATTGACATAACCATTTTTATTAATTCTGCAGTTTTTTGATCTTCGGCTTCCCCATTTTGCCAGTGAAGATCAGTGAATTGGGCGATTTTGAACTGTTGATTCTCATTGAATCGAAGCACCGTTGCAACCTCTATACACTTGATGTTTAGTGATGCAATTTTAGCATAGAATTAATCTATCAAGTAAGTGAATAATAGTAAAAAATAGGGTGTATGTCCCACTAAGTCATTCTGGAAATACCTTGAACCCACCCCCCAAATTGGCTATAATCGATCGTTAGATTTGATGGATGCTGTTCCTGCGATTCAACATTTTTCTGTCAAATCCGTGCCCCTTCTCGGCTACCATTAAATCCGTCGGAGACCTTTATGCTGCCATGCTCAATCCCCTCACTTTTAACTATATTGTCAAAGCGGATTCCCTATATCTGGTTTTTAATTTGGAGCTTGGGTTTATTCTGCTTTGGACCATTGCCATTAATGGCGCAAAGTACACCATTTTTTGCAGTCACTGGTGTAGCCAAGCAACCAGATGGCAGTATGGCTGCTACCGGCCTTAAAGTTTTTGTTCGTAACACGTCCCGACAATTGGAATTACAGACCACACTTGGTTCAGTAGCGGCCGGTGAATACAAGGTTCTATTTTTTAACAATGGAAAAATGGTGGCGAATACAGGAGACACTTTTAAAGTTACTATTATCGATGGCGAAGGAAACACAATAATAAGTAGTAGACACACAGTTTCTGCTACTGAGATTACAGCCGGTCGTACCAGCATTGACCTGCAAATTGTTCTGACCTCAGCCCAACTTTCGCCGACCAAATCTATCCTTACCCCACCTGCTCAGCCAGCAGTAGCTAATGGTAAAGACACTGTCATCATCCGAGTTGAATTGAGAGATACTCAGAATAAGCCTATTGTGGGACAGAAATTTTTGGTGACGGCCGATGGCACTAATACAGACATTCTCCCTATTGTCCCAACCAATGTTAGTGGTAAATCAATTATTCAAATCAGTACTACTACTGCAGAAAAAAAGAGTGTGATTGTCAAACTAGGCGAAACCACATTAAAACCGGTTGTAGTCAATTTTATCGCAGGACCTCCAGATCCAGTCTTGTCTACTGTTACAGCAACCAAAAGTGCTATAGTTGCTAACGGTCAAGATCGAGCTGAAATTTCGGCTCGATTAATTGACGCCTACAATAATCCGGTAGTAGGAAAAAAAATTAGTATTAGGACTAGTGGAAGTAACGATCAGCAGTCTGATTCTTCACTCAGCGATAGCGATGGCCGGATTACAGCTTTTTTGAGTAGTACCAAAGCCGAAACAAAGACCTTGACAATCGTTGAACCAAGTAGCGGAACAGCAATCAAAATCCGACCGGTTGTGACGTTTGTTCATGGCCCAGCAAATCAAATTCGATCTTCCATAGTTGCAAAAACACCCATTTTGGCTGATGGCAAGTCTAAGAGCTCAGTAACCGTGACTATTTTTGATCAGTATGGAAATCCGGTTCAAGATGCTACCGTTACTGTTACTGTTAGTGGGTCTGAAAACCAAGTTGAACAATCGATCATCGCAACTGACATTAAGGGGCAAGTGGTAGCGTTTGTAGCTTCTACTAAAGCCGAACGAAAAATTCTGACAGCACGATCGGATGATATGCCATTAGTGGCAACCACGGAGATAGATTTTGTGGCTACCTTTTTGGCCAAGACAGTTGTCGAAATCAATCCCAAGATGTTGTCAGCTGATGGACACTCGACGGCTAATGTCACGGTAACAACGGTTGATCCTAACGGTAACCGGATTACCGATCGACCACCAGTCTTGAAAGTGACAGGGGGTGGAAAACTATCCCCTGCCGCATTAGATGCTGAAAACGAGGTTTGGTTGGCCACAT
>CAYVHK010000134.1:9859-12680 GCA_964451145.1 uncultured bacterium
GTGTATTGATTGACGGAATAGTTCAGGCTAGTAATACTTTAACGCTAAACCCGCCTGATCCCAACAGTATGCTGATTCATTCAGTTGCTGTTTCACCCAAAGCTGTGATGACAGGTGAAAAGCTAATTTTTCAATTAGTTGGAACACCCGAAGGCCAGGCAAGGGTTTCGGTAGATGGTTTGGACTCGGTCAGTAATTTACCAATGAGTGAAATGAGTCGGGGGGTGTATACGGCAGCTTACACCATAAAAACCACTGACCAAACAGCTGAGGCACAAGTCACATTTAACTTGGGCGATTTGGTTAATAAAACGGAACAGGTGTCAGTCAATATTAAGGGAGTACCCACGACGATTTCTTTTTTTGGTGAGAGTTCTGTTCGTTTGGGTGGTATACGCCCGATTAGAGGAAAAGTTGATCCTAGTATCGCTAATTTGCCAATCCAACTGCAGTTGACCCCGCCAGATGGATCAGCTCAACAACGCAATGTGGCAATAACTGACCGCTCAGGGTTATTCTCCTTCGATCATATATTTGATCGGCCCGGTGGCTGGCTAATAGAAGCAACTTATGAGGGTAGTGAAGCTTATCTTAGTTCTAGCCAATCAACTATATTCATTACTACTTTAGATCGAGGTAAGGCTATCTTAGTATTGGGAGGAGATGGTTCAGTTCCACAGGCATTGAAAAAAATTACACAATCGGTTTTCGACACCTTAGCCAAACGCCGTTTAGATCCGGACAACGATATCCGTTTACTGTCTCCTGATTCAACCGATCATCCGGCTACTATCGAATACTTAAAACAGTCGATTGTCGAATGGGCGGCACCTAAAGTTGGAACACAATCCCCTCTTATTATATACCTTATTGCACCCAATCTGGAGCCAGGGTTTCCGCTTTCAGACCAGACAGAACTCACACCTGATAAATTAGCTGAGTTATTATCAGTTGTACCCAAAGAGACACAAACCTTAATCTTTGTTGAGGCTAGTTATAGTGGCAACTTTATCACACAGAAAACTGATGGTAAGCCCGCGCTATCAGCCTCCAATCGGGTATTGGTGACCAGTACGCACCCGGATCGACAAAATCGAATTCAACCCAATAGTTCCTCCTTTTCGAATGTCTTTTTCGACCAAATTCTTAGAAATCAACCGGTAGAGCGGGCTTTTATTGTGGCTCAACAATTTCTGCGGAACAGCCAAATTCATCGATATCAACTACCGCAAATCGATGCTAATGGAAACGGTATTCCCAATCAAGCGAAAGATTTAGAGAAAGTTAATCAACTTTTAATACCGACTGATACCGAATTACAATCAATTGGGACTAATCCTCTGCGTTGGGCCACTGAATCTCAAGTGTTAACCGCCGATCAACAGTCGATCCAAATTCGTGTTACAGTGGATAAACCGCTGGTTGGTCAGCCTGAAATTTCAAAAGTGTGGGCTACTATTGTACCTCCTTCTTTTGAAATTAAGAAAAAATTAAATAATTGGGAACAATTAAAATTTGATCCAGTGGAACTCCGGCCCAACCAGTCAGAACGGGCTTATGCCAGGATGCATGCCAAATTTCGGGAATCTGGTCGATACCTAATTTTTTCCCATGCTGTTGACGAATTCGGTCGAAACTACACAGATTTACCCCCAATCGAAATTCATCGGCGTTTACGTGTGTCCCCGGATAAACCAACAGTTTTGCTTAATCTATGTGCGGAAGATATCGACTGTGAAACTGCAATTGAGCAAGGGAGTGTTTTTGATTTGCTAGTGCAAGCTCAAAGCATTGCTGGATTGCTAGGATTTGAAGCCACCTTGAAATATGACCCAGAATCCCTATCAGTCTTAAGTGTATCGGAAGGCGAATTTCTTCAAAGACTCAATGCCGATACCTTTGTTCCGATTAAATCACCCGATGTATTGGGCACTAACGAAAAAATAGGACACGTTTCTGTAGCTGTCAGCCGGTTGGGTACTAATGGAATGAGTGGAGCTGGTACTTTGGCCAAGGTTCAGTTTCGAGCTAATCGAAGTGGCAAAACTGCTGTTACTTTTCACAAGACTATTTTCTCCGATGCACAGGCTCAACCTATTGCTGTCAATTTAGTGGATGCAAACATTCATATTGGCTTCACTTTACCGGATTGGGATGTTAATAAAGATGGACAGATCAATATTTTTGATTTGGTGATTGCGGCCAACCAATTTAGCCAAACGGGTTTAAACCTTTTGGGAGATGTGAATAATGACCAAGTAGTCAATATCTTTGATATTGTTTTGATCGGTTCTCATTTTGGACAAGAATCCGATGGCACCCTGAAGGCTCCGAGCCATTTAGCACTTGTTCAGCAGATTTCTAACCTCAGGAATAGCCAACTTGGCCATGATGTATTACAAGAGTCTACACTAATGCGATTGGTGGCTATTAACAATCAACTCGCTAATTTATCGATCGAAGGATCAGAATCGACACGAATTGTTTTGCATCATCTGATTACTCAATTAATAACTAAGTTGGATCAACAGACGCAACTGTTTCAAAATTATCCTAACCCTTTTAACCCTGAAACTTGGATTCCTTTCCAACTCACCCAATCACAATCAGTTCAGATCGTAATTTACAATACCAATGGTGATCTAATTCGGTTACTGACATTGGGACAATTAGCAGCAGGCACATACCTAACTTCAGATCGTGCCACTTATTGGGATGGCCGAGATCAACAAGGATACCCAGTTGCCAGTGGTATGTATTTTTATCAACTCCAGTCGGGTGAAAATTCACAGAATCAATCTTCTAGACCGCTCACCGCCCC
>CAYVHK010000135.1:0-6172 GCA_964451145.1 uncultured bacterium
TTACCATCATCGGCTCCAGCACTGTCTCCAGCATGGGCGTCGCCTTTACCATCATCGGCTCCAGCACTGTCTCCAGCATGGGCGTCGCCTTTACCATCATTAATTAGGTATTGAGCAAAGGATTTGGCTGTAAAATCGTGACCAGTATCCAAAGGCAAAGAGATCATGTTAAGACCACTGACCAAGTGCAGATTAAAATGACTGATGTCATTAATCACGGTTACACCCAACTCAGTTAAACGTTGAATTTCAGTAGAAGACAGTTGGGTATTGGTTGCAATCACGATTAAATCTGGATCGTTGACACTGGGCGCCGATGCTATACCAGGAGCCTTAGTAATTTTTTCTGAAAAGCCCAGCTTATTCTCGGCTAATCTGACAATCGGTTCAGCATCCGTAATTGGATTGTCACTAATGTCGAGCAAACGAATTTTATTCAAGTACTTTAGCACGCCATCTGGATCTTCACCGGTCGTCAAGTCCGCATCGGCAATTTGGTTGCCAGACAGATTGAGCTTTTCTAGTTGGGTATATGTCCGCAATTTGTGAATTCGGCGAAATTTAGTCTTTTTCAGGTTGAGGTCTTTCAGGCCGGGCAGGTGAATTGGATCACCAGCGTCATCGTAATCCAAAAGCACATCAGCCGAAGCTTGATCAATGCCAATTGGTTCACTAAGGTCCAGAAACTCCAACTCTTTTCCGTCTAGAGCTCGGAGAACAGTCAATCCCTGAAGACTTTTTCTGAGAGGGTTTCGGTGAAGACTGAGTCGTTTAAGTTTATCTAAATTACCAACATTATTGAAATCAGTAATTTGGTTATCTGACAAATCTAAATCAGTCAAACGTGGCATATCCAGACCGTCCAAGAACGATTTATCCAGTCGGTTACCTTTCAATTCGCATTTTTCTAGTTTGTCAAATGTTTTAAGTTGAGAACGCAGTAGATCTGGTGGTGGTGGAGCTCCGTTAATTCGTCCTTGGCTAAATTTGAGGATTTTTAGTTTGGGTAGGCCTCTGAAATTTTCAGAGCTATCAAGTTTTGTAAGTTTTGCCTGACTTAAGTCGAGCTCATCCAAATTATCAAATTGATCGAGGCCTAACAGAGTGGCCAGCTGATTATTCCCCAGCTCTCTCAGATCTAATTTCTTAACGGTCTTAACATCTTCAATTGATGGATCAGGACGACCTAACTTTTCGCTTAATCGCTGCCGCAATTCGGGGCCCAGTTTAGGAGGCTGCGCTACCGTTGTGGTCAAGGTGGCCAAGAAACAGAAAATCACCAACAGATACATGTTGATTTTCTTGTTAACTGAATCGGAATTAATCATAAGAAAACACCTCTGAAATGAGCCAACGATACAGAAGAAATGAGCCAACGATGAAGGGAAATGAACAGAATGATTTAATCTAATCAAAAAAAACAACTAAAACGCCACGATAGGCTATGATAACAATAGTAGTGAGGAATGTCAAGCGCCTCAAACAATCTTTATCATGTTATCAACAATGGGTCAGTTCGTTGACAATATCACGTGGATTATGTATACTTCTGCCACTTTGTGAAGAGAGACTGGTAATGTCAGCTAAAAGCCGGAGCCAACGTTCAGCTCGAAAGGAAAAGAAGCGTCGAAAGATGCTCTCCTTGCGCAAGCACAATCGGCTCAGAATGGAGAAAGATGGTCCCGATTTCATCGAAGATCGCCTTCAGCAAAGCTCAATATTAGCTAACGAGCCCGAGTTGTTGAGCCTAACTTTTGAGCCAAACCAAATTCAGCTCAGTTTGATGGACTTTGTCGATCAAAACCCCGATTGCCGACTCGATGATCGTATTACGACTAATCGTGATTCGGAGCGATTGGCCGTAATAATCACTTACTTCACTACCAAATTAATACCCGACTTGTTAACCGACGAATTTACCCAGCGACTTGCCCATTCGCTCAAAGCCTGTGAGACACGACTCAAGATGATCGGTCAAACCAAGAGTTCCGAAGCCGCCTTGATCATGCGTTCACTAATTAGTATTTCTGATAAAGAAACCTTGCAAGATCATCCGCTCATCTTACACTTGGCTATTGCATCTCTAGATCGGTTGATATTGGAGTTCGACAACGGCGACCATCAGTTGACTTTCTGTGGATTGCTATTTGAAATATTGTTGATGAATGAAATGCTGGCCGATTTCGTAGGGGACGAGCAAGCGTTTGAGGCCCGTTACTACGACCAAAAGCCGGTACCTAAGCTGATTGAAATTGATTTGGTTAGCTTACCTGCCAAAGCCTTATATAAAAATTTTGACTTGAACTATGTATTCTCGATCATCGAAGGCAACGATGATTTTTACCAAGTTGAAGATCAGAAATCAGATTGCCAAAAATTCATCAGCGAAGATTCACAGCTCTATTTAGAAGTGGATCAGGAACGATTGCGCTTACATGCTTCATCAATGAATAGCTTGAATAACAGCATGGAAGCCGTCGAAACATTGTGTGGGGAAAAAATCTTTTTTTTAGCTAAAACAATAGATAATGCTACCAACTGTCCAATTTCAGACTAGAAAACCAGAAAGGAGGTAATGGGATGGCCCGATCTAAAAGTGGTCGCAAACGTCGACGCACCCAAATTCGGCAACGTCAAAAAAGAAAAGCCAAAGCTAAGAAATCCACCATGTAGGAAAGGTGATTTTCGGCTTGCCAAAACGATACTCCTTTATTGATCAGCCACTCAAACCCAGTAGAAGGCAAGCGGCCATTAGCATATAGTCCGACTAATGGCCGCTTGTTTTTTCTGTTCTGTTTTTTGGTTGCTAGTCAATCTTTTTGATACAGAAATCTTCAAACCGAATCCAGTGTTCTTCCTTTTCCGGCCCATGATAGCATTGGATACTGACTTGGTCGTTTTTGGGCGCTGGTAGATCTCCATTGGCAGCTACTTTGAATTCTGATTCTCCTTCTGGTTGATATGTTGCTTGCCAAGAGTCGGCTGTAACAATCAATCTCAGTCGAACGCTTTTGGTTGCCATAGGTTGTTAGCAGGGAATGATGTACAGATCTCCGTCGATCAATTCTTTAACATCTTTGAAGATAGGTTTCCCATCGTTGTACCAAGTAATCCCAGCCTGTTCGTACTGCTGGGTTGGCAGTGTGTGATTAGAGACTGTAACTTCGACGGCGAATGTGCCCTGACTTCGGTCTGGTGCTGGACACACTAAAGCGTTCTTAACCGTGTCCGCTAGACCGGGCGCCGCCATTATCTCCAGCCCCCCTTCGATCAGTCGCCAGTTTTTTCTGTTCTCTCTTAACCAGGACCAATTTGAGTTTAAACCATCATTGAAATCATCTGAAAAAACAACGGTTTCTAGTGATGAACTCATCTGTAGAATACCTCGCAAATATCAAATATATCGACACGAATTATAAAAGAAATATCGCCAATTGAAAAGGTATTTTAGTGTTTTTGCAATTCTTTCCTTTGATCTGCTAGAATTGCGAGGTGATTCATAAAAATGATAAGAACGTAGGAGATTATATTGGCTAAACAAAAAGCAACTAACATCACTTGGCACCAATCAGAAATTAACCAAGCAGCTAGAGAAGAACTACTTCAGCAAAAAGGTTGTGTTATCTGGTTTACCGGGTTGTCTGGATCGGGCAAATCAACGGTTGCCAATCAAGTGGCAACCAATCTACATCAATCCGGTCGGATGACTTATGTCTTAGACGGAGACAATATTCGGCACGGTTTGAACAAAAACCTCGGTTTTTCACCTGAAGATCGACAAGAAAATATACGACGCATTGGCGAGGTGGCAAAGTTGTTCGCTGACGCGGGCTTGATCACCACCACTGCCTTCATCTCACCTTATCGCCAAGACCGAGATGAAGTCCGAAATATTCTACCGTCTGGCCGCTTTGTTGAAGTTCTTGTCGATTGCCCTCTAGAAGTTTGCGAAAGTCGGGACCCAAAAGGATTGTATAAGAAAGCGCGGGCTGGCGAGCTCAAGGGGTTCACCGGTATAGACGCGCCCTATGAAGCTCCGAAAAATGCCGAGCTCGTTGTTAATACTAACGATTTTGATTTGTCCGCCTGTACACAAAAGGTGATAGATTACCTCTTGGAACAAGGACTAACCTCTTAGTTAGGCTCAAATTACTAATCTAAGAGCACTCTATGATTGATTGCTCTTAGATTAGTATTCTGTCAATATACCTTTGTCGTTTTATATTAAGTTCGATTCAGAACTCTGCTCCTTGATATTCTAGTTCTAGGGAATTTCTTTAAGATGGTCAATTGCCGCCTTCATTGCTTCTTTGACTACTTTAATTTCTTCCTTCCGTTTTCGCGCTTGGTCCAGATGACCAATTACGTTCTTATCCCCTATTTCGGCTAGCGCTTGTGTGGCATGCAGCCGAACTCGGTAATTGCTATCGCTCAACGCCGCTAATAATGCCTCAATGGCATTTTGGTTGCCATATATTTTTAGCAGTTTGGCCCCGTTAACTCGAACTTGGCTATTTTGGTCTTGTAGATCGTTGATGTAGCGTCGGGTTTGAAATTCATCGGCATGATCGGGGTCAATTTGCCCCAAAGCAATAGCCACATTACGACGGACTTGATAGTTTGGGTTAGATAAGGCCGCTGTCAGGCTGGCGACAGCTGGTTGGTCAATTGACACTAACGTCTTGGTGATGGCAGACCTAAGTTGGCCATCTTGTTCAGATAATCGGTTAATTAATGGTAGAACGGCAGGTTTGCCGATTTGGCTTAAAACGTTAGCGGTTGCTGATCTCAAATCTACACTTTCTAACAAAACCAACAGCGTATCTAGTAAAGGTTCTAAAAATGATGAATCGTTACACTTTTGGCTGATATCCGCCAAAGTTAACAATGAACTCTGGCGTAATTCCAAAACTGAATTATTGTCAGTCGCCAAACCGATTAGATGCTGGTTGACCAAAGTATCCACATTCTTTCTAATTATGTCTTTATCACTGATTTGACGAATTGCTAATAAAGCTTGGCTTTGAATAACTGGATTTTGGTCGCTTAGGTCGCCGATGTAACGATTCAAACGAATCGATTCTGCTTGTTCAGGGGCAATTTCGATAGCCACATTTTCGGCTAAAGCTCGAACAGTAAAATCCTGGGACTTTAATCGACCAGTAATTTGATCCAAAGCTGAACTGCCGATTTTTTTCAACGAGATTGTTGCGACCTCTCGAATGGAGCGATCAGTATCGCTGAGTGCATCCAATAAAGGTTCAACAGCAGCCTGCAAGCGAGCGTCTGATTCCAACTGTTCAGCGATTAAACCAACAGCCACTATAGCGTGCCAACGAGTTGAACCTGTACTGCTATTCAGTAGAGGTAAAAGTTCAGTTACCGCTGAATCGCCAATTTGACCGATAGTAACAGTTGCTTGTTGTCGGACCTCCGCCTCTGGATCGGTCAAAGTAGGAACAATACCATCCACTAAAGCACCGACAGAGCCGAGTTGTTTAAGTCCTTTGATTCTTACATCAGGATCTGAGTCCTTTAAATCAGCTTGACTTTTTAAAACACGATAATTTGAACTTTGGTCCGGTTGAAGAATTTCCAGTACTTGAAGAACTACGGTTCGGAGTCCTTCATTTTCGGCATCCAATTTGCCGATTAAAATTTCGATGGCCGGCACCCCCATCTGTATCAAGACACCAACTGCAACTGAGTTGATTCCGTCCTTATCAGTTTTCTCTAACGATTCTAATACTTGATCTGCTGCCGGCAAACCAATGGCAACAAAAACTTGGCCCGCTTGCTGACGAACTGTTAAATTTTTGTCTGACAGAGCCATCAACAAAGCTGGAATAACTGGCTCAGCTACCTGTTTGCCCAACCGCTGAATTAGTGAGCCGATAGCTGCCAAGCTGGCTACTCGGACTGCTGGAACTGAATCAGACAAAATCTCACTCAAAACTGAAATCGATTTTTGATCACCAATTTTCCCTAAAGACCGACAACCAATAGCTCGTACTGTTACGGCTGAATCTTGCAAGTCAGCTAATGCTTTGGTTTGCTGATACCAAACAGATTGAGCGGAATCAAGTTGAGATAGGGCGGTCAGCGCTCTCATCCTTATTGAATGAGAACCATCATTTAAATCGGTTTGATAGCGAATGACTTGATATGGCCG
>CAYVHK010000135.1:6211-12662 GCA_964451145.1 uncultured bacterium
ATATTTTTTTTAAATTATTTTTTTCAATTTAATTTCTTTCGAGAATATTTTTTTCATACCATGAAATAAATTGTTCAGATCCTATTTTACCCAGAGCATCAATAGTGGCCAAGCGAACGTTTGAATCAGCATCCTTCAGTAGTTGAAGGAGTGGTCGGACTGTTGACTGATCCCCAATTATGCCCAGCGCATAGGCCCCGTATAAACGGACGGTGGCTTCTTTGTGATTCAACTGTGTGATGTGCTGTTCAGTTTGGGCCTGAACTAATAGGGTTAACATCAATTGGCATAAAGCCCCAAACACTATCAGACTAACGTATGAACATTTTTTTCGTCTTATTGGCATTATACTTGTTGCTTTACAAATGGTTAATCATCCAGTTATAGGACTTGGTTTGACCAGTGCCATCGTTTTCCTGACCTTCATACTCGCAAGTCCAAACTCCATCGTAATTAGCCTTTTTGAGACAGTCAACAGCTTTTAATAAGTCGATTTCACCTTCACCCAGAGCTTCACCCCGATAGTTGCCCCGACTGCCTCGTCCATCTTTCAAATGGAGATGTAATACATGAGGGGCCAGCATTTCATAATATCGACCTACAGTTTCTAACTCATGTCCAAACCAACGATAGTTCATAGTATCTAAGCAGGTGCCCACCCAAGGTGAATTGATCCTTTCAATTAGCTCCAACATGAGGTCGCCATCGTTAGTTACTACACCATGATTATCAACTGCTAGTTTGACCTGATCTCTCTCGGCAAACTGATCCACACACAGCTCAAGGCAATTTGCCATGGCTTCTATCCACTGTGTTTCTGGAACACTATCTTTGGGTGAACCGCCTTCCATTCTCAGCGTTTTAGCTCCCAAAATATTGGCCAAGTTCGCCATTTGTTCGGTCCGATCAACTTGGTTTTTGATTGTTTCCGGCTCTAAAACTACAAAGTCATTACCTACTGCAAATGCGGTAACTTTCAAATTCCAGTTATCGATTTTCCTCCGAAGTTCTTCCGCTGACTTTTCCAGATTATCACCGGAAATAGAACCGGCCTGCAATTCAATATACTCAAATCCGGTTTTGCTGCAATACTCAAAGAAATCGTCGATTGTACCGGCAAAGTTATAGTGAATCATTCCAATTTTTATTGACACGATGTCTTCCTTATTAGCGATAGATGAATACTAGTTTAGAGATGGGATTTTAACGATCCCTATTTGAAGCGGTTCTATCAATCTGGTTGATAATACAGAAAAGGCGCTTGAAATCACCGTCGATTCCAAACGCCCTTCTGTTTGTTTAGCTGGTATTTTCGACCAACCGTCGAAAATGCCGGACTATGATTTATTGACCTCGCTTTTTTTGGTCAGTCAAGTAGTTGCTAATAACACCGATTTGCTGTTGGGCCCGCTTAACCGCCTGCGAAACTTGTGCATCGCTTGGTGGGGCGGACTGATACTTGGTCCACAATTCGTCATACGATTTAATAGCTTGTAGATACTTTTCATGTGCGTTAGCACACTAGCTACTGTCAGCAATTAATAGATAAGAAACAGCGATTTGCAGATATGATAAATCAGCATACTTGGTTTTCGGATATTTATCGATAATCGCCTGATAAACCACGATTGCTTCGTTAGTTTTGTCGACGACTTCGTCTGCTAACGCAGTCCTAGCTCGGTTTAACACCGTTTCGGCATTTTTGTACTCGAAGTAGGCTAATGCCGTTTGTGTTTCACGCAAATACATACCTGCATCAGTCTTAGTTTCTTGACTAATTCCAGGCACTTTTAATGCCTGAGCATATCTTTCAACCGCTTGACCGTACAGACTAATACGTTCAGCTGAATCAATATCCGGCGCTGAACCTTGATTGTAGAATTTGTTACCCAAGTTAACAAATGCGTTAGCCGCATAAGGCGTTGTTGGATAGCTATCGGCCAAAACTTGGTTGATATCGAACAGTTTACCTAACCATTTTTGGCTTTCAGCGTCGTTCTCTTCATTTTTGGCTACTTCAGCTAAATAGGAGTAACAGGTCGAAATAGCATAGACCGCTTCTGGTGCTACATCTGATTTAGGGAAGTTTTTATACACCTTCTCGTACTCACCAACTGCCTTCTGATACTGATTGGAGGCATAGTAAGCATCTCCAGCTTGAAACTGCCAAGTGGGTGCATCTTTAGCCGATGAGAATCGCTTAGCCAAGGCTTGGAACGTAACAGCCGAGTCAGCAAAATACCCTTTGACCGCATCGGAAATACCTTCATCCTCACCTAGTTGGACACGTCCTAACTCAAACTGAGCAGTGCTTACGTAGACCAAAGAGGTCTGAATAGCATCGTTCAGTTCTGTTGACGCTGGGAATATGTCCTTATCCGCATAAGATACAAACTTTTGCAGAGGAACAATAGCGTTGGTGAGATCCGATTTGTTCTTGGAGGCCGATCCTAACGAATAGTAAATCTGACCTGATTGGAACAAAGCATTCTGTGCGTAAGGAACTAGACTTTTACTCAACTTGGATAGATCACCAGCCACAATTTCGACCTCAGAGAAGGCCGCACCAGAGTCCCTCATAGCCTGAATATAAGGGGCTAAATCAGTACCTGGAACATCTGAGAACAGGGTTCTAGCCTTATCGAAATAGAGTCCACCAATATTGTATTGAGCCGAGACCTTTTGAGTCATCGGTGTTGATGGGTTATTTTCGGCCACACGTAGCGACTCTACTGCTTCAGCAATGGCATCATCCAAACGACCCAGTTTTTTGAGTAGGTCAGACTTGCGAAGCTGAGCATCAGCTAACATGGACTGGATATTCTCATCATCTTCTTTGCCGTAATCGTTAATCAGTGTGTTGTAAGCAGTAAGACTGTTTTCACCATCGTTGAGCCGATCTTCATAGATCAAGCCGATTCGATAGTAGGATTGTGCTTGCAAAACACGATTGTCCGTAGTTTGAACTGCATTTTGGTAAGCCAAAAGTGCATCATCATACTGCTTGAGCTTTTCGTCTAAAGCATATCCCATCGCAAAGTAGGAACTACCTTTCAGATTGGCATCATCAGTATTGTCAATGATGTATTGATATTCACCAACTGCTTGAGCGTCTTTACCTGTATTACTATACAGCTCTGCTAATCGAGAGTGGGACTGGAAGATTAAGTCTATTCGACCGGCATCGTCGGTTTGTCCCTCAAAAGAAGCCGCAGTGTTGTAAGCAGAAATCGCTCCATTACTATCACCAAGTGCTTCTTTGGCTAAACCGATGGTGTAAGCTGCACTGATGTTATTTTCTGGACTAACATCTTGATCTAACACCTGTTGAGCTGTTGAAGACGCATTTTGGAATGCTAGCTGCTTGGCTTGTGGATCGGTTTCGTTACTTCCACGCTGATAGTAGCATACGCCCAGTTGGTACAGGCCGTTAATCAATACATCAGTGTCAGCCGTGGGATAATTTTGTTGCAATTTTTGGTATTCGACGATCGCAGTATCGTAGTCATTAGTACCATAGGCTAAATGCCCAATCTTCAGTTGTGCCCGCGATCTTGAATCAACGGGAGCACCTTCGTTGTCGGCAATCCGTTTAAGACTGGCCATCAACGCTGCTCGCTGTTCTTCAGATTCAATACCCTGCTTCTCGATAGCACTGGCTTTAACTAAGTCAATATGACTCAGAGCTTTGAGGATCTTCTCCTCATCGGAATTGCTGAATTTCTGATAGGCCTCATCAGCGAAAGCCATAACATTAGCCCACTGGGTATCGTCGCCTGCCTGAGCTTTATCTCGATAAGCCAGGACCAAGCCGTAGTAAGCTTCTACTAAGTTCGGACTATCGTCGTAATTGGCCAACATATCGTTGAAAGAGCCAATAGATTGGTCCAGCATGTCCATGTCGCCATTAGCCGCTTGATAGTAGCAAAGACCAACCAGGTATTGTGCATCATCAGCCCATTCACCCGTTGGATTGCCTTCGACAACCTTGGCGTACTGAACCGCAGCTTTCTCAAATTGTTCATCAGCTCTTAACAAGTCAGCTAATTTGATAGATGCCAAAGACTGATTGTCAGCATCCAAATTGGGCATAATTTTGTCGTAGTGGGCAATGGCAGCTTGAGAATCTCCCTCGTTGATATAGCTTTGCGCTACTAACAACTGGGCCCGCTGATAGTTATCACTATCTTCACGAATCGCCATATAAAGCTGGCGAGCCTCAGCACATTGCTCCAACTTTTCGTGTGCTAAAGCTTGGTTGAGTTGCCAACCTTCAACCTGGCCAATTCTTTCTGGAAAATCGTCATATCTGCCTTCCTCAATACCACCGATAAAGGCATCATCCTTGAATTTTTCAACTGCAGCATTGTAAGCCACAATCGACTTTTCCACCAAGTCTTTGTTGTATTCCCCGTCGGCATCATCTTCAGCCGGCTTGGCCGCTTCATAATAAGCTCGGCCTTCTTGGAACTTACCGACCAGTTTGATCAAGTGAAATTTAGGGAGATCCATGAATGTCCATAAATTAGCATATTCTGCAGCAGCTTTCAGATATTGTTTGAAGTCGTTGAACTGCATATCCGCAAACTTGAGCTGGACTTCAGCCGCTAAAATATCTAGTTCCGGGTCTTCCTTGTTTTTGTCAATAAACTCACGAGCGACCGTTTCCAATTCCTCTGTTCGTCCTAGATCATTGAGTGTCCAAATAGCACCGTAAAGCGCATGAGGCGCAACTGGATCAGACGGGAATTGATCGACCGCTTTTTGATACCAACTCAGTGCTGTTTCCAAGTTTTGAACAGCCTGATCTTCTTCACCAGTTGCCCGCTGTTTGGCAGCTAATTTGTAGTGGGTTTCACCCAACTGATACGTAACATAAGGCATTAATTCCGACTCGTCAGTGTGTTCACTCAGGATGCGCTGGTAAGCATCCGAAGCATCAGTCCAACTCTCCAGACGAAAGTGGCTGTCAGCGATACCTAGTTTGGCTTCGGAAACAAAAACGCTGTCTGGATATTCGTCCAATAACGTTTGGTAAGCAACGATAGCATTGGCATAATCACCTTCGTCGAAATAAGTGCGACCGATAGCGGTTTGAATTTCAGATTGGACGTCTTTATCATCCGTATTCTGAATTGCCAATTCATAATTAACTCTTGCGTTATCGTAGTCTTTTTGACGGGCGTATATGGCTCCAGAGTCAAAATAAGCTGCAGTAACGTATTTACTGTTGGGGAATTTGGTGATAAAGTTGGTATATCGGCCAATGGCATCCTCGAATCGGTTGAGCTGACTAGTACAGTAAGCTGCTTTATACATAGCTTCCGCTTGCAAGTCAGGGTAATTCTTGAACTCTTCTGTGGCCAATTTGTCAAACTCTTGGTAAGCCTGTTCGTAGTTTTCTTCGTCCAAGAAAGACTGAGCGATCAAATGTTGGGCATCATCCTTAAACTCAGAATTGGGAAACCCGTCCAAAACTTCCTTAAAAGCTTGTCGGGTTTGATCGAATCTCTGCAGTTTATAGTTCAATTGACCAATAGCATACCAAGCATTTTCCACAAACTGACTGTTGGGGAAATTCTCGATTAGTTCCATAAACTTCGGCTCAGACAGTTCATACTGCTCTTGCTTATATAAAACGTTTGCCCATAAGTAGGTTAAACCTTCCATATGACGAGGCACAATGGCATTGGGAAAAATTTCCTCGATGATGCGCATAGCTTCTTCATAATGGTTTAAATCGCCGGTGTCTTCGGCCATCTTCGACCAGCAGACAGCGATCTTGAATTGAGCCAAAGTGTAGAAATCTTTGTCAATAACTTCCGTCTTGACCATTGGTTTACTGGATTCTTCCAGTGCTTCTTCATATTTTTCAATTGCACCTTCATAGTCTTTCTTGGCGTATAGGGCCTCTCCCTCTTTGTAGAGGCTTTCAACCTTCTTGGAACTGCCAGAAGGCCAAAATAACACCACGCCCAAGGCCAAAACAGCTAACGCGGTTAACACCTTATTGTTCATCTTATTCTCCTTGTTGAGGAATTGACTTTTAAGTATGCCATCTAAAGCCCACTTAAACTAAAATTGATATCATGGGTGAGGTCTTGTTTTAACGGCACCACCATATCACGAAAAACCTCAGACAAACGATTGATACGAGTCAGTCGACTCTGTGGTGGTGTACTGTAAGAAAAAGCGAAAAAGGCCGAAGCATCAGCACCGACCTGTTCAGAATCAAGTCTCAAATCGGCTGACAAAACCATCAGAACTTCTTGGCTGTCA
Source organism: uncultured bacterium (assembly GCA_964451145.1). GTDB lineage: Bacteria > Poribacteria > WGA-4E > WGA-4E > UBA9662 > TMED15. The sequence continues at coordinate 12,491 of CAYVHK010000135.1, forward strand.
ATGGCTAAGTCTTGGTTATTCAAGGAGGCGAGATCTGGATTCTTTAAAGGGGAACCTAATTGGTCAGATTGATCCAACGACACCGCCAGCCAATCTAAACCTCTGTTGCTAATTGTTGAGCCCTCCAGTTGCTGATTAGCCGCGTGAGAAGTTTCAGAAATTAAGCGGTCAA
>CAYVHK010000136.1:0-6154 GCA_964451145.1 uncultured bacterium
AACCTGTGACCCTCTGATTAAAAGTCAGATGCTCTACCAACTGAGCTAGCGGCTCCCACGACCGTACAATGATACTAAAGAGGCGACTGAATGTCAACCTAAAATCGACCGTTTTTGGTCAGTGTTTGCCTTCGTTTAGGGCCAACTGAAACGACCGAAACTGGCACCTGCAGAAAGTCGGAAATATATTCAAGATAGTCTTTTGCAACCGAAGGAAGGTCGTCGTAATTTTCCACCTCAGAAGTTGGCTGCTGCCAGCCTGCCAATGTTTCGTAAACTGGTTCACAATCCTCCAAGACACTCAGACTACTGGGAAATGCCGACAATGGTTTTCCATTTCTTTCGTATCCAACACAAACTTGAATTTCGGATAGACTGTCGAGTACATCTATCTTAGTAATGACTAGATCGGTAAAACCATTAAGATTAGAAGCATAGCGGAGAGCGAATAGATCCTGCCAACCACAGCGACGTGGTCTGCCTGTGGTTGCCCCAAACTCAGCACCAATTTGGCGTATTTCCTCGCCAACATCCGTTGCCATCTCAGTTGGAAACGGGCCGCCACCTACTCGTGTAACGTAGGCTTTAGCAACACCAAGAACTCGATCAATAGAACGAGGTGGAAGGCCAAGTCCAGTACAAACACCACCAACAGTCGTATTAGAAGACGTTACATAAGGATAAGTACCAAAATCGACATCCAGCAACGTGCCTTGTGCCCCTTCTAGCAACAACCGTTTTCCGGCAGTGGCTGCTTCGTGCAAAAACTCTGGTGTTTCGATTACATGAGGACGGATCCGATCAGCATAGTTACTATAGGTGGAGAGAATATCTTCTATTTGTAGCTCTTCTCCAATCTGGGACAGAATATGATCCTTCGCATCAAAGTTATGCTCTAACTTTTTGCGGAACAAATCGAATTCAAGCAGATCAGATACCCTGATGCCGGCCAACCGATTCATCTTGTCAGTATAGCAAGGACCAATTCCACGCAAAGTGGTCCCGATTTTATTACTGCTGGCCATCTCTTGCCATTGCTCAACTAATCGGTGATGAGGAAATATTAAGTGGGCTCTAGAACTAACCAACAAATTTTCAGCATTTATATTAATGCCGCGCTGTTTTAGCAGATCAATTTCTTCAAATAGCTCTTCTAGAGCTATTACCACACCATTGCCAATAACACATTGAGTACTTTCACGCAATATGCCCGACGGGATCAGATGCAGAATGAAAGTTTCCTCACCAATAACAATGGTATGGCCAGCGTTGCCACCCCCCTGATAACGAGCAACTACATCCGCCCTTTCTGCTAACCAATCGGTAATTTTCCCCTTTCCCTCGTCACCCCATTGGGCACCGAGTACGACCGTTGTATTCGACATCAAATCGATTAACGCTTGGAGAATTGGAAGCGGCCTCTGGCCCCTTTTCGCCCATACTTTTTCCGCTCGACCATTCGGGAGTCTCGAGTCAAGAATCCAACCTTCTTCAGTGGTGGTCTGAACGATTCATCTGCTTTAATCAAAGCGCGAGATAAACCATGTAGAATGGCTCCCGCCTGTCCAGAGATACCACCACCTTTGACATTAACAAAGATATCGTATCGACCTGTTTGTTCCAAGTGTTCAATTGGTTGTTTGGAAATCATAACCAAGTCGTCCCGGTCAAAATACTCTTCAATTGGTTTTTTATTGACGATAAACTGACCAGAACCATTAGGCAAAATCCGAACCCGCGCGACTGATGTTTTTCGCCGACCGGTTCCCCAGAATTGTTCTAACATGCTAACTCCTATCCTAAACTTAGAGCTTCGGGTTGTTGGGCTTGGTGTGGATGATCGGGGCCGGTATAAATTTTGAGGCCACGTAACAGTTTGCGACCAAGCCGGTTTTTGGGTAACATACCTTTGACTGCATGACGCAACACCACTTCTGGGTTCCGTTCCATCTGTTCATTGAATGTCCGGTATTTGTCCCCACCAGGGTAACCACTATGGCGAAAATAGAACTTTTGTTCAGCCTTATTACCAGTAATTTGAACATTTTCAGCATTGACAACGGCCACACGAAAACCACTATCGGCATGGGGTGTGAAAGTTGGCTTATGCTTACCTCTTAGGATTTTGGCAATTTCCGTAGCCAACCGACCGAGTGTTTTACCATCAGCATCAAGTAAATACCATTTGATCTCTTTTTGACTTCCTGTCGGGAAGTAGGTTCGATTTCCGCGCATGATTCTCCCAACCTAAATTCGTTTGTTTGAGCTAGACAACAGCCGATGATCTTACCACGAATAGCGTTTTGTGTCAAGCCAATTCAATGACCAAATTACAAGCGTTCATAGAAATCTGCTGCGTTTTTGCTACCAACACCATTTTCCATCCTTAAGAGCTGTTTTTGCCGTTCGGTTAATAATTCTAGCCATTCAGTTTTAAATCGGTGATGAGGGTCGCATTGGAACCGCATCCAACTACCATTTCGGTAGTGGCCAAATAAAGCATGTCGCGTTTGTTGACTGGTATTAGCACCACCACCGTGCCAGCACTGACCATTAAAAATTAGCACACTACCTAGTGGGGCAACTGCAGTTTGGATATTCCTAATTTTGAACCCGGCTGGCGTTTGAGCATAACCACTTTTGTGGGAACCTGGGACAATTCGCGTAGCACCAATTTCTGCCGTGAATTCATCCAGCATCCAAACAGTGTTCATCATTACAGGAAATTCAGCATTTTTCTTGATAAGTGGTTGGGGAATATCACCATGCAGTTGTTGTTCAGCATCACCTGGACGGACAATTCTAGCATTCAAACTACCTAAAATAATATTTCTACCCATAAAATGTTCGACTATAGGCAGAACTTTTGAATGGTCAATAGCCTTAAAAAACACTGGATCATATGTAGGAAGATTAGCAACGTGGCGAGCCGCTCCCAAGTGTTGGTGATCCGTACCAATTTCTTGGTCTAATTCAACCAAAACCCTTCGTATTTCACTTGCTTCATTGTGGTTCAAAACCTCTTCCACGATAGTATATCCGTAGACCTCAATTTCAAATTTCTCTTGCTCGAACATTTCTTGATTTGATTCGGACATCAGATCCTCCGATAAAAAAGGCTATGCTAACACAACCGAACACCAGTTTCCGTATTATGTCGGGATAAGATATATTCCAATACATTAAGAAAAGGTAATATTACGTTAGTTACCAGTACGAGGTATATCTTCGACCGAAACGCTGTCGAGTGCAGCCTTCTTGATAGCCCCAAGTTGCCCCACGCGAGTTTTGACTGGCAAGGGAGTAGTCGTGATTAAGTCTAGAGGCGAATTATCGTCCAAGACAGCTAACTTAATGAAAAAGGCTATGATAACTACATAAAAAACGACAGCGGTATAGTTGACTAAAGTTGGTGGTGGGTCTAGGTGAAATATACGGAACAACCAACTGACTGGATTGGCAAAAAATGCTAATTTTTGCTGACGGTGAACTTGTCGGATTTGTGTTTGGGTTTTTGACAATAAATCTGCGGGTGGCGAAAGAGTCGAAAGATCATCCAAGACAAGGGATGTATGCCACATTTGTTCATAAACACGTTGACAAACAGAGCAATCTAGCAAATGTTGCTTTAATCTTTCCTTTTGGAACTCCGAAAGATTAGTGTTAACATGAATGCTGATTTCTGTTTGAACTTTTTGGCAAATTGTCGAGAATTTTGGGATCATAGTCGCTTTTCCAGTAAGGTTCGTAAATTACCGATAGCCGCGTTCAATCTGGAAGCAACAGTGCCTTCGGAACAACCCAAAACATCTGCAATTTCTCGATATTTCAGATGTTGCATGTAGAATAATATCACGACAATTCTTTGCTTGGGCGGCAGATCACAGATCGCCGACTGAATAATTTGTTCTCTTTCATTTTTGAGCAGATGCTGGTCGGGTTGAATTGGCCCGGAATCTGTTTTTTGTATATTCTTTGTATCTTCAGCATAAGAGGACAAAACACGCTTCCGAGAATCCGATTTTCGTATGTATTGCTGGCAGGTATTAATTGCAACGCGGTACAACCAAGTTTTGAAAGTGGATTGGAATTTAAATCCATTAATCGACTTGAAACCTTCCAGAAAAGTTTCCTGTGTTGCGTCTTGCGCATCGCTAGTGTTACCTAACATACGATATGCTAAATTGAAAACCGTACTATGATAGCGCTCTACCAATAAATTGAATGCTTCCACTTTTCCACCAACAGTCAGCATAATCAACTGTTGGTCACAAGTCTCTGACCACTCACTCATGTTAGTGGAGCTTTGAAGGTAATTTCTTCGTTTGATTGTGTTTCGTTCATTATTTGACAAGGATCATACGCTGAACTCCTTGCCTGTTTGAAACCATAGATGGGATAACCGAATGTTCTGACTGAAAAGCCGCGAAATAAATACCGCTTGCCACGACATCTCCAAATTCATTTTTCCCGTCCCAGTAAGCAGCTTTTTGTTTATTTATATAGACACCAGCAGGCAACTGACCCAAAGATAGTAGTCGAACGAGTTCACCAGAAGTGCTGTAGATGCCAATGTTGACGGTTTGAGCCTCTTCTAAATGAAAAGGCACCCAAGTTTCTGGGTTGAAAGGGTTGGGGTAACTGGCTAAAATTCTTGTCTGTGGTTTATTTTGTTTCACCAAATCACTAAGCAACTGAAGAGCATATTGTGCTCCAATATGCTGAGTGATTGTTAGTTGGTTGATAGCTAATTTTATCTGATCAATTTGTGATTGATCCAAATTGACATGAATTGAAGCGTTATCTTTGGGAAAAATGTTGGGTGCAGCGTTTGTTCCCTGACCAAAGTGGTTTGCCACCAAAACTAAGTCAAAAACATCGACATTACCATCGTTATTAACATCACCTTTTTTCGCAGCAACACGACCGAAATTACTGGCCACCAAAACTAAGTCAAAAATATCCACATTACCATCTTTATTGACATCCCAAGGGTCAGCTGTAAAAACTAAAAAATCGGATAAAGAAATTGCACATCGAAAGCCAATCTCGCTGGAGCGCATACTGGTCATCATGACGGAGCGTTTCGCACTTCGGGCGGTGTTTCCCGGATCAAGCCAAGACCCACCTCTCAATACTTTAAAGTTTCCGGTTGCTGACTCTTCCGGCCCTAACGGGTTAGTCATAGGACTATTGGCGTAGTAGTCTTCAGCGTACCAATCGGCCACCCATTCAAAAACATTGCCGGCTAAGTCGTGAACGCCAAAAGAACTGGCGCCCGTGGGGAAACTACCCACAGGTGCGGTCGCTTGTTCAAAACCATCGATTGCTCCTTCGACATTGGCGTGATGGGTTTTTTGATCGACTGGTTGGTCCAAAGTGTTCCCCCAAGGAAACTCAAGATTATCTTTTCCACGGGCAGATGCTTCCCATTCGGCTTCTGTCGGTAAGCGTTTCCCAGCCCATTTGGTATAAGCAGTTGCATCGTCCCAAGAAACACCGACAACAGGTTGATCCGGTTGATTCAATTTATTGTTAGTCCAATACCTAGGCTCTCGGTGGCCGGTGGTTTGTAAGAAGTCTCGATACTGACTGTTGGTAACTTCATATTTATCAATGTAAAAAGCAAGCAGTTTAACCGAATGAGCGGGAGATTCATCGGTATCAGCCATTTCTGAATCTGAGCCGATAGTGTATGTACCCGTCGGGATAAGTCGCATGGTAGAAGAATCTTTTTTGAATTCAATCTCATCTTTGGCCGATAATCCGGCCAAAACGATTAAATTAGAAAGCAATAGACAAATTATGCAAAAGGAAACGACGGAGTGGAAAAACCGAAATAAGATCTTCATCATTGAACTGAGTTCTCCTTTGATCGGTGAGTATGATTTTATCGAGCTTGCCAAGGACCAACATAATCCCGGTTGAAGGGAAGGCCAAACGGTTCCTCAAATGGCCGAAATGGTAACATATTTGCGATTTCTTGTAGTTGATTAAGTATTTCGTCAGGTAATGGTCCAGCATTGACCGCAGCTACATTTTTCTCCACTTCTTCAGTAGACCGAGCCCCCATTAGCGTTGTCGAAACGTTAGGGTTGGAAATCACCCATCGGAGCGCCAACTCAGGCAAAGAAAGCTCAATTTCATCTAAAAG
>CAYVHK010000136.1:6164-12642 GCA_964451145.1 uncultured bacterium
AACACCAGTCTCAACTTCTGGGTAACGACGAGCTAAAGCCCCTTGCTGTAAAGGTGAGCCGACGATGATTCCAACTTTTTGTCGTTTGGCTGCCGGTAGAACTTCAAGTTCAGCTTCTCGCCATAAGAGGCTATAATTAAAGGCTGTCAAGATAACATCGTAATTACCCGTATTGATGATAGGAGGCAATTGGTAAGCGGTGGTGCCACCTAAGCCAGTAAAACGAATAATGCCTTCTGATTTTAACTCGGCTAGGACTTCAGATACAGGTCCATGGTAGGTATCATAATTATCCCACCAATCATATTGGCCCGGTCGGTCCGGCTCGTGGACCATCAAGATGTCGATCGTATTTCGTTTTAACAATTTGAGGCTATTGTCAACCGACTTTCGGAGTAGGTCTTTATTTTTGGGGTCAAACGGTTTCGGTTTGCCCCCTAGCTTGGTCGAAATAACGTATGGTTCAGACGCACCTTCTAATGCTAAGCCTAACACTTCTTCACTGTCAGCGTAACTGGGTGCTGTGTCTATATAATTAACACCGAGTTCTAGAGCTCGGTGTACAGTTTGACGAGCTTGGTTTCTTCCACGCCCACCAACCTGCGAGACGAAAAGTCCTCCCATTCCCAAGACACTGACTGAGATCCCGGTTTGACCCAAAGGTCTTTGTTCCACTTGGTTACCTCCTAAGTTCTGTTTTAAATTCAATTTTTATCGGGGTTGTAAATCCGCATCGGTAAGGCTCGATAAAGTATATCATTTTGTTTGGTCTATTTGACCAATGACTGGCCTTTAATATACTTCTTTCAATAGTTCGGCCTCAATTGGACCTAGTTGTTGAGGTAACGGCGGGGCCAGTGAATACGTTCGACCATCCCACCATCAGTAAGCGCAATTAGCCATAACTACTTCACGCATAATGTCGAAAAATCACACTAGAATCATGGTAAACCAGTATACTAAACTGATAAGCATATCCAGTTTGTAATTTCGGTTCCACTAAGCTCAGGGACTCAACATCCACTTCAGGTTAGGGAATGGAATTATACAAATTCTTTTCATACTTTACCAATTGAATTAGGTATGATTTTCCTCTTTCCAGCGACGGATAAGTCCGGCATCAATGCCAAATTGATCTAAGGTTTTGCTAACCACGAAATTAATTTGATCTTCAATAGTTTCAGGAAAATGATAAAAGGCTGGCATCGCTGGTAAAATTACAGCTCCGTTCCGGGACAAATTAAGCATATTCTCTAGATGAATCGTGTTAAGTGGCGTTTCTCGTGGTACTAAAACCAATTTCCGCCTTTCTTTTAAGCAAACATCAGCGGCTCTTTGTAGCAAATTGCGAGATAGTCCCATTGATATCGCGGCTACAGTTCCCATACTACAAGGGGCAATAACCATGCCCTCTGTCTTGAAAGAGCCACTGGCAATCGAACTACCAATATCAATGGACGGGTGATAGACGACATTGCTTGCATCTCGCCCAATCAGATCAGCTAACTTGAAATTACCTAGATCAATTTCTACACCAACTTCTTCTGACAATACTCTGGCACCGGCCGGAGAGATAGTCAAATGCACCTCAAAGTCGATCTGATCAACTAGCACTTCAATTAAACGAATGCCATATATCGCTCCGCTGGCCCCAGCTAAACCTACAATTAACTTTTTCACTAAGATTTTCCAACTGCGTTTGATTATAACAGTTATAGTAAATTTGACGCAATTTTAGATCTCTTAACCAATTAATCTGGCTATTAAAAGAATGAGCTATTTGCCATCATTCGGTCAGAATTTTTGGCATTCCAGATGCTGGCTAAAGCAGCAATTTTTTCGTTCGACAGGTAACAGTATCTCTGCACTCACATTCCGTCCGCCTGACTGTTTTGAATAATAGATACCGTCCGTTTCCACTGCTCAAGTGGCACGTATCCGTGTGCCAGAGGTAAAACTGGCACACGACCGGATACTTGTCCGACTACCTCATTAATACGATTAGTAAAAGTTTCAAAATGGACAGGATGTCTATCTCTTGGTGATGGAATATAGTAATCGGACCAAGTTGGCCGATCAATTGAGTCCGGCAAGCAGAACCAATTTTTAACGGCTTGTAAAATAGCGGATACTGCTAAGTTTGGATTCCAATTTTTCAGTACCTGACCGTACCAACGTGGTAGTGTTGACCAATGAAAGGTGTAGAGTTTAGGTCGAACAGATTGGACGATTTCAGCCAATCTCGCATAGTCCATACCACTTGAGCGATTAAAGGGTACTGGCCACCCATTAGCAACCAATTCAACCTGAGCAAATCCCGCCTGATCCATGGCGAGCCGAATATCACGATACAAGCCAAAAATTACATCGGACTTGAAGCGGAAAAAGTCGTATACACCAGGAAATCGAATGAGAAGATCTAACAATTGAGAAGGACTATTTAATATTTGACTAATATGCTCGAGTCGATCGGAGGTTAGGCTATGTAGATATTTCCACAGAGCCAATACATCACCCTCAATTTTTTCGGCTTCGTAACCAAGGCTTGCCATCTGTTTTTGGGAGTAAGAACTAAAACAAGCAAAGTGATCTTCTAGCAAATAGGTAGTATATTCGACCCAATCTAAGCACACACCATCAGGAGTGGGTTGCTGACTGATTTCATCCAATACGCAAGCAATGGCCCAAGCCCTTACATTGGGAGAGCTGGGACAACCTTGGTTTGCAACCCGACGGTCTGGGTCTGGAAATTGGCTGTTGATCCATCGCATTCGGTCCTCGTTTTTAAGATTAGGGACAGCGAGGGGGGTGACCGAAGTGTAAATTCGCCATTTTCGGTCTTGAGCTGCTTCGAAAATCCGGTTGGGCAAATCTGCATCGAGGTCCGATGGGAATGATTTCCATATCGGTTTGTAGGAAGTATCCGTATACCAGGATAGATCTGGTTTTTGGCTGCGAAAACTCTCCAAATAAAGTTCTCTCTTTCCCCAAACAGGTCGTTCAAAAACACGATCGTAGCCATCTATATCGAGTGGTGGAGCCCGAAAACCAGTATCTGAGGTCGCTGGACGGTTAAGTACTCTACTGCAATTGATTGCAGTTGCACCAGTTGACTCAATGTAATCCATTACAGCATTTAACCCTTCGACTTGTACATCGAGTGGGGTCATCACGAGACCTAAAAATTTCCCCATCTCACTCTCCATTGTTGACATGACTAGGTTCAGACTATCAAAATTTCGATTTTCTGTAAAGCTGAAAAGATATTTTTAAGATGATTCCCTTCAAGTATGTAGCAGGAAATGATTGTAAGTTAACTTGATTAAGTGAGAAGTCGTGTGCTAGAATCTACTCTTCTCTGCCCTATCCGATTATGGAATGAGGGCCGTTAGTCCAAAGGGAGAATAAGTAATTATGAATAGATACGAAAGTCTCTTTATTGTCGATCCCACGCTTGATTTTGGTCGAGTTGAAGAACTGACAGAAGAGATTAAAACGCTGATTCAAGACAGTGGTGGAAACGTCTTACTTGCCGATCACTGGGGGCGGAGGCGGTTAGCCTACACTATCAACAAGCATCCAGATGGTTACTACGTTTTTTTGATTTTTGATGTACCAACAGATCTCATTAGCAAACTGAATAACTATTTTTTGATTACCGAGCCGATTATGCGGCACGTTGTCCTCATCTTCAACGGCGATTTAGAAAAGTATGTTGTCGCTGCTAATCAACGAGGTAAAGAACAAAAATCGGCTGAAGAGAGTGCGGGTCTTGATCAGGATTCGATTAACGATAGAAGTCTGACAAAAGACACTGATGTAAACAATGAAATATTAGAAGATAGTCGAAGTTGAAAGCTGAATAGAGATCTTTAAGCAACAGAGAGGCAAGAATGAGTTACAACAAAGTTATCTTGATGGGAAATTTAACCCGAGATCCAGAAATGAGAACTCTACCTAGTGGAACATCCGTTGTTAATTTTGGAATAGCGGTTAATGAGAGCTGGACTGACAAAAATACCGGTGAAAAAAAAGATGAGACTTGCTTTGTAGATATTGATGCTTGGGGCCGTCAAGGGGAAGTCGTTAGTGAGTATTTCTCCAAAGGCAAGCCAATCCTAGTTGAAGGCCGACTGCGCTTTCGTCAGTGGGATACTGACACTGGTGAGCGCAGATCAAAACACTCCGTCACCTTGGATCGTTTTAGCTTTGTTGGCTCTCGCCAAGATGGTGAGTTCCAGAATGATGGCAGTAGCAGTGGCAGTAGCGCTGGTGGTGGGATGTCCTCATCCACAGACGATGATATTCCGTTTTAGTTTTAACCGCACTACATTTTAGAAAAGTTGGAATAGTTATTATGAATCAGGACAGACATACAAGTCGTGATCGCCGTTATGAAGGTCGATCACAATCTAATAATCGAAGACCGTTTCGGCGGCGTCGTCGCAAAGTTACTTTGGAAGCTATTGATTACAAAGATGTTGAGCTTTTGCGACAGTTTATCTCAGAACGTGGAAAGATTCTCCCTCGCCGGTTTACTCGCTTAAGCGCAAAACAACAGAGGGAGATTACCCGTGCCATCAAGCGGGCCAGAAATATGGCATTGCTCCCTTTCTCTAATCATTAAAACGAGGGCATACGATGGAAGTTATTTTACGTCAAGATATCGAAGGGCTTGGGGCGACTGGAGAAATTCGTAAAGTTGCGGCTGGTTATGCTCGCAATTATCTTATTCCTAACCAGTTTGCGGTTCAAGTCAATACGCAAAATTTGAAAGCCCTAGCGCATGAAAAACGGCTGTTAGAAGCCAAAGAGTTGAAAAACAAAGAAGCGGCCAGAGAAATGGCCGGTGTGATAAGCGGTCTTACTTGTACCTTTACTCGACGTGCTGGCGAGGAAGATCGTCTGTTTGGTTCGGTAACTAGTATTGATATTGCTAGTTCGTTAGAGGAGCAAAACATAGTTGTTGATCGGAGAGCGGTCGATTTGACCGAACCGATCAAAGAACTTGGTATTTTCATGATTCCAATTAACCTTTATCCCGATATTATTCCCAGTCTCAGGGTCGTTGTCGTTCGCGAAGAAGAATAGACTATTGCCACTGTGTTTTGGGCTCAAATAACCACCCTTCTGTGGATAGATGATCAGCGGGTGTCCTAATTTGGCACATGATTTGGCCGGTCTTTTACAAGCGACAAGGGCCATCCACGGTATCAGTCAGGTGAAGATTCCTCATGCAATCGGCAGAATCTCTTCATGATCGACAGGCAGAACAATTTGTTCTTGGGTCGATGTTGACCGATGCTACCACTATACCTCTAGTAACACCGGTTCTCGGTGAAACTCCCGACGCGTTTTTTACTACTGACCATCAACTAATTTACAGTGCGATTTTATCGGCTTATGAACGTAATAGTCAGGCCGAGCCAGGTTTAGTCGCTCATGAATTGGAGCGTAATCAGCAGATCAATCGAGCCGGCGGCAATATCTATCTCTACGACCTTCAGGCTCAAATTGTTGAGACTGATAGTGCCGAGTTCTATGCACAAATTGTTCAGGAAAAATCAACCCGTCGTCGTTTTGTGGTTGCCAGTCAAGAAATTCACCAACTGGCCTTAAACCAAGAAGAGGAAATCCAGACAGTTCAAGACCAAATTCAAGAAGCCGTTTTTCGAGTCAGTTATGAAAATCGGCAAGATGGATTTGTTTCTATTGCATCTGTCGTTCGGGATACGTTGCAAGATGTACTCGATGCAGCCAGTCGAGACGACGACATTTTGGGTGTGGCAACCGGTTTCACTGATTTTGATATTTTGACTTCTGGGTTACAAAAGGGCGCTTTACATATTATTGCAGCTCGTCCTGGTATGGGAAAAACAACCTTTGTATTGAACATGGCTCAAAATATTGCTATCGAAAAAGAATTGTCTGTAGCCATTTTTAGCTTGGAGATGCCCGCCAAAGAGTTAACATTAAGAATGTTGGCGGCAGAAGCAGGAATCGAATTTTCACGCGTCCGGTCTGGTTATTTGAATGATAACCATTGGGATTTGATGGCAGAGGCAGTGAAACGTTTGGAACAAGCCCCTATCTTTTTGAACTGCACGTGGGGATTAACCATCCAGCGCCTTCGGTCTGAAGCTCGCCGTTTAAAAGGTGAACATCCCAACCTTTGTCTGGTAGCGGTGGATTACCTGCAACTAGTTAGTGGATCCAACAAGAGCATACCACGTGAACAAGAAATTGCCGAGATTTCTCGCTCTTTAAAAAGTTTAGCTGTGGAGTTAGAGTTGACGGTAGTCGCTTGTGCACAACTCAGTCGAGAAGTTGAACGTCGGCCCGATAAAAGACCAGTCTTATCAGATTTGCGGGAATCTGGTTCAATTGAGCAGGATGCCGATCTGGTGGCATTTCTATACCGAGATGACTATTATTACGAACAGAGTGAAGAAGCCGGTATAGCGGATCTAATGGTCAA
>CAYVHK010000137.1:0-12589 GCA_964451145.1 uncultured bacterium
CAAAACATATAAGATTTGTAGTATATTTTTCATTAAATTCTGATCATCCTATATGGAACTATTTTTTTATTAATCTGCAGAAATTTTGTCTCAAATTTATTTTTAGATAAATAGTAAAGATAACCTTCATAATGTAGCCAATTTATTAGACTAATATCTCATTTTGATCTCACTAACTGTCCCTGCTACTAAAGTGCTTAACTCGGAATATTTGTCGCCTTCCCTGAAATAGAATATTAAAAAAACAGCTCAGTCAGTGGTTTATTTAACATATTGGATGAATATTATATTACAGGATTATGCTGGACCGAGGCGCAACAAATCAAACTGAATTTAGTGAAATGTTCCAAGACGGTTGTGGGGGAAGAAATTCACGTCCGTTTTTTGAGTTTAGTAGGCACCTATGAACAGTAAGTGTGCAATAATGCACGATGTGATTCAGGAAGGTAGTAAATGCTTTTGCTAATATGATTCAAAGTGGATTAAAGCGCTTTTGTCAGCGTAAGGTTGATTTTTAGATAAAACGTTATTTTCTGAAATAATGAAGGATAGCGGGCAATATTTCAATTTTCAAAAGACCCCAAAATAAATTATGAGGCAAGAGCTAGCCTTATGTGAGGTCGATTGGTCCAAAAATTCATAAATAGAATGATTTCATAGGAGAAAAATATGTTACGTTACACGCTTGTTTTATTGATATTCCTTACGGTAAGCAGTGATATATGGGCCAATGATACTAATAACTGGCCACAATTTCGAGGAGTGGGCTCACGTGGAGTGGCTGAAGGTGAAGGGCTTCCGCTTACTTGGAGTACTACAGAAAATGTGAAGTGGTGTGTCTCAGTTCCTGGCCGAGGTTGGTCTTCACCAATTATCTGGAAAGACAAGATATTTCTTAGTTCCGCCGTCAGTGCGGGCAAGGAGAAAAAAGTCAAAAAAGGACTTTATTTCGGAGGTGAAGGGAAAATACCTTCACCTAACCAGCATCAATGGATGATTTACTGTTTCAGCTTTGAAAGTGGGAAAATAATATGGCAAGTGGAAGCCGATGCCGGCAAACCAAAAACCCCCAGACATATTAAGAATAACTACGCTCCAGAAACTCAAGTAACAGACGGAAAAACTATCTATACTTACTTCGCGGATCAAGGCCTTTTTGCCCACGATTATGAGGGCAATTTGAAATGGAAAAAACAAGTGATGGCCTATAATACTCGATATAACTGGGGTAGTGCGGCCTCACCAGTCTTACATAAGGGTTCCATTTACATTATTAATGATAATGAACAAAATTCCTTTATCGAGGCCATTGATAAAAAAACAGGACAAACTTTATGGCGGAGAAGCAGGGATGAGGAGAGTAATTGGTCGACTCCCTTTATCTGGCAAAATAAACTAAGAACAGAGATTATTACTCCTGGAAGCGGAAAGACTCGATCTTACGGGCTTGATGGTAATCTGCTTTGGGAATTAGAAGCCGATATGTCGTCAATTACCATCGCAACTCCCTATTCTGCTCATGGATTGCTCTACGTTACTTCTGGTTATGTTGGCGATGAAAATAAACCGATCTACGCCATTCGTCCGGGAGGCAAGGGATCGATCAAACTCAAAAAAAACGAACCAATTGATAATTCTATTGCTTGGATGCAACCTAAGGCTGCTCCCTACAATCCTTCTACCTTAGTCTATAAGGACCTACTTTATGTGCTCTATGATTTCGGTTTTCTATCTTGTTTCGACGCTCAGAATGGAAATCAGGTCTACGGTAAGATTCGAGTCAGAAAACGCCAACGAACTCCCTTCACTTCATCGCCTTGGGCATATAATGATAAGATATTCTGCCTAAGTGAAGATGGGGACTGCTTCGTCTTCAGAGCTGGTAGAAAAAATGAACTCCTCCACGTTAACAAGTTGGACGAATTGTGTATGGCCACGCCAGCCATAGCATCAGGAAGCCTGTTCATTCGAACTGCATCTAAACTATATAGGATTTGCAAGCAGTAATGTAGCAAAGATTACCTAAATAAACCTGGTTGCTAGCACTAGTACTCATTCTCGTATGTACACAGACGAATACTGTGTTACGATACATGCCCTAGTTTTTAGGAGATCGAATCTGATTTGAGATTGATTTTCCTAATATTTTTGAATTTTTTCAGCTTGAAAAGGAGATTAAGTGGCTAAAAATAATTTAATAATTGTTTTGGGGTTGGTTCTTATCGTTGGCAATTTTCTGTCTGCAGTCAATGCCGCTACTGGATTCGAGTATTTACCTGACGAACATACTATTGGCTTATGGCATTTTAATGAAGGAAATGGGAACACCGTCAAAGACTCGTCTAAAAACAATATTAAAGCACAAATTGAAGGTAAAGCAAAATGGGATCAGGACGGTTGGAATGAGGAAGGAGGCGGTCATTCTTTTGTATTCGAGGGAAAGACAGCTCTATCTGTTCCTGTGAAAGATAAAGTTGGTAATAAGCTGTTAACACCGAACGATGCGATTACGATCGAAGCCTGGGTTTATGCTACTGATTTGGAGGCTTGGAAGTTAATTGGAACTCACTGGGCAAACGCTGTTGGTAAATATCATCTTGGGGTTGATAAAGGCGTGCCAAAAATGCACGTTAATACCAAGAAAGGTGTTAAGAATGCTACGGGGGCAGCAATAGGACCTAAAAAATGGTATCACATAGCTGGATCATATAGCCGTCAAAATTTACATTGATGGCAAATTATCGGATTCTGTTAAACATGGTGGTGAACTCACTACCGGCTCTCCATGGAATGTGATGATTGGTGCTAAACACGGTCCCGAGTTTCACTGGAAGGGTTTAATGGACGAAGTCAGATTTAGTTCAATTGCCCGCAAACCAGAAGAATTGAGTCCCAATTTTGATAAACCGCAGTCGGTCGATTACAATCTGACCAAATTGCCAATTTTCTGGGCTAATCTGAAAAAATAGTAATATCCGATGAAAGAACGTTAGCTGGAATAATACCGGCTACCGTTCTCTTCTATTCTTCAGTAAAGTCTGATGTCTGATCATATTTTTAGTTTTCAACTTTCTTCTCTGATCTCGGTTTTTTTACTGCTTTTTTGCTGTGCAACGGCTCCCACTGAGGCCGATAACCCATCGCAGTCATCTATAAAAGAATTTCAACTGTGGGCGACTAATAACCCCGACTCTGCAGAAGCTCAGTTTTATCTGGGCAGTGCCTTCTTTAGCCAAAATAATATTCCTGAATCCATTATCGCTTACCAACAAGCAATTATATTGGATCCGAATTATGCCAAAGCATACAACAATCTAGGTTTAGCTTATGTAAAACAGAAAAATATACCGAATGGTGTTGAGGCTTACCGGCAATCAATTTCAGTTGATCCAGACTTTTTTGAAGCCTATTTAAACTTAGGTAAAGCCTTTAGTTTGGCCAATGATTTAGAGCCGGAGATAATCACCTTTAAACAAGCTCTGCAATTCCCAGATGATTATGAAACTTATAATCATCTGGGAATTGCACACAGTAGAAATGGCCAACTGAATGAAGCAATTAAAGCATATCAAAAATCTATCCTCATTCATCCAAACCATTCAGCGTCCCATTTTAATCTGGGTTTGGCTTACTACTATTCAGGTCAGAATCAACCTGCAATTAAATCCTATCAACAGGCCTTGATATTGACTCCAGATGAAGTTAAAGTGTCATAACAACCTAGGGTTAGCTTATTATCAACAAAAAGACTACGTTCAAGCTATCCAGGCCTACCAATCAGCTATTGCATTAGAATCGGATTACATTGCAGGTTATGCTAATTTAGCCATCGCTTATACTGAGAGTAAACAGTTGGATTTGGCAATTGAAAATTGGAAGACAGTCATTCGGCTTTCACCTCAACATAAGACGGCTCACTTGTTACTAGGCGATCTATATAGCAAACAAGAGCAATTTCAAGCGGCTGAAAATACTTATCAATTCGCCATTAAAAATGGGGGGGACGTAGCTGAGACTTATTTTAAATTGGGTATGAACTATCTGAAGTGGAACAAAACTGATTTAGCTATTGTGTCTTATCAGCGATCAATAGACCTAACCCCTCATTCAGTGGCAGCTTACTACGGATTGGGTGTAGCTTACAACCTAAATCAAGAAACCGATAGTGCTATTTCCGCCTTTAAATCTGCGGTTGAGATTAACCCGAATTTTTCTAAAGCCTACTACAATTTAGCCTGTCTGTACGTTTTGCGAAATGAAAATTCCAAGGCTATGGAATTCCTGCAACATTCTATCACTTTAGATCCAACATTAGTTCCCTTAGCTACAGCGGATCCTGACCTGTCTAGCCTAAGGCAATTATCAGGATTTCCAAAGCTGATGGAAAAGTCTCACCTCAACTCCCAAAATAGATAAAAACTGAATCAGCTAGAAATTGGTTATTTTCATATAACCAAGCCCACCTACTTTTTGATTCTTTTACTAGTCGCCCAAGTGCTACTAGCGGAAACCGTTCGTTTTACAGATGTAACGGAGGAAACCGGAATCAATTTTCAGCATGTCAGTGGTAAGAGTCTATTCAAGCGAGTTTTTGAAACCATGGGATCAGGCGCAGCCTTTCTGGACTACGATAATGACGGTTTTTATGATTTATACTTGGTTAACGGCGGCCAATCTCCTATGACTTATAAGACTAATCAACCTAAGGACCAACCATTGATTACAAATGTGCTCTATCGCAATCATGGCGATGGTACTTTTTCTGATGTAACAGATCTAGCTGGTGTTGGAGACCATGGATATGGCATGGGCGTGGGCATAGGCGACATGAATAATGATGGATTCACAGATCTTTATATCACCAATTTCGGTCCCAATGTCCTATACCAAAATAATGGTGATGGCACCTTCTCCAATATTACCACAACTGCAGGAGTTGGAGACGATTCATGGGGAACAAGTTGCGGATTTTACGATTTTGATCTAGACGGAGATCTAGATCTGTACGTGGTCAATTATCTTCATTATCCAGCGTTTACTCGGCCTTGTATTAACTTAAAAACTGGCTTAATTGAGTATTGTCACCCTCAAACTTTACCTCCAGCTAAAGATGTATTTTACAAAAATAACGGTGATAGCACTTTCAGCCTAGCTAACAGTGAAGTAGGGTTGGATAGTGTACCGGCCGCTCGTGGACTGGGAGTAGGATTTGGTGATTTCAATGCAGATGGTTTAATCGACATTTATGTGGCTAATGATACCGACCCAAATTTTTTATTTTTCAACCGTGGCAGACTCTTTGAGGAAGCCGGTATGGCTACGGGTACAGCATTAAGTAAGACCGGCTGGCCTGAAGGCGGTATGGGAGTAGACGTCGGTGACTATAATAATGATGGTTGGTTGGACATATTTGTTACCAACACGGAATCGAATACACTCTATCAAAATATGGGAGACGGTACTTTTTTTGATGTGTCAGAACCAACTAATTTAGGTGGAGTTACTGCCGCACTAGTTGGTTTTGGAACCAGATTTATAGACTTTGATAACGATGGAGACTTGGATCTTTTTGTGGCTAATGGGCATGTACAAGACGAAATTACTATTACAGGAGAACTTTCAGTAGCACCTCAACGCGATCAACTTTATTGTAATAATGGAGATGGCACCTATTATGAACTCAGTAGCCCTGATCAACGAAAATTAGTACTACAAACTAGCCCATATTTCTGGCAAAAAAATGTTGGTCGAGGGACCGCTAGTGCTGATTATGATAATGACGGTGATCTAGATTTGTTGATTACAAACTGCAATCAGCCCCCCGTATTATTGCGCAATGATAGCCAGAATGATAATCATTGGTTAATTTTCCGAATTATTGATAAGTCCAGTAACCGCGACAGTATTGGTTCCATTATTCGTTATACACTAAATGGGACAGAGCGGATTCAGCAGTTACAAACAACGGCTAGTTATCTTTCCGCCAACGACTCACGCCTGTTCATCGGGTTGGGCCAAATATCCATGCTAAAAGAAATCGAGGTTCAATGGCCGAGTGGCCAATCTCAGCTAATAAAAAACGTCAAATCAGACCAACTGATCATAATTGTGGAAGAATAATCCAATCACGAAACCCGCGCAAAAGATAACAGGCGGATATCAGTTATCACTTTTTTCTTTATTTTTATTAGCCTACTTCTTTGGTATTGACGTTTAATTTCTAACTAAATATATGGTTGCTACTCTGATTAGCTAAATAGTGTCGAAGGATGGGTAATTCCAGCTACAGTCATTACCTCTCATGTTGAAAACCAGTTTTTCAGGCTTGGATATAAACCACAGTACCGTTTGTAATATCGTTCATATCTTTCAATCTGATCAGTGTTAGAACAAATTGTTTGGCCTAGAACCACTGTTCGGTTACAGGCTGATTCGAAGTCGTCAAAGACACCCAATCCTACACCTGCGATTATGGCGGCACCCAGAGCAGAAGCGTCTTCCACTTCCAGATTTTTCACCTCTTGACCAAAAATATCGGCTTGCATCTGTTGCCATAGTTTGGACCGCGATCCGCCTTCACTAATATAAATTTCCCTAATCGGCAAATTGAGTTTTTTGAAGCATTCAAGAGAGTGTCGAAGATCAAAAATTACACCTTCCATCAGGGCACGTATCATATGTGTTTTGTTATGATGGAGCGGCATTCCAACCCAGCCAGCACGAGCATTGGCATCCGGAAAAGGAGTAGCAGTACCCTGAAACCAGGGCATGAAGAATAGGCCGTCGCTACCAGCTGGTGCGTTCTGGGCAGTATCAACCAGTTCAGTAAAGCTATCCCCAAACTGGTCGCGAAACCAAGTTAAGCTAGCCCCACCAGTGTAGGAGCAACCAAGCCAGAAATATTTGTCGGGTACGGCATGGCACATTGGCCAAAGCTGATTAAAAGCGGCATCATTAACTGTGTCAGCATGTGTTATTACGTGCCCCGCTGTACCAATTCCGACACTGACAATGCCGGGCTTTACAATACCGCTACCAACAGCCATACAGGCCATATCTCCACCTCCAGCACAAACGGGTGTACCTAGCCGAAGTCCTGTTTCTGCAGCCACACTCTTAGTGATCTGACCCGTAATCGTCGATGACTCAACCACCTTGGGAAACAGTTTTTTATCTACTCTCAAAGCTTCCAGTATCTCACCGCTCCATTCACGGGTATATAGATCTAGAACTGCGGTCACTGATCCGTCAGTGACTTCGGCTTGAAATGTACCGGTTAATTTGAAACGGATCCAGTCTTTAGGAAGGAGAACATGGTAAACCTGATCATAAATATCTGGCTGATTTTCCCTTAGCCAAAGCACCTTGGCTAAGGTATTGATTGGATTCAACACGTTCAAGGTACGATCCCGAAGTAAATCACCCACTTGTTCATTAGCTTGGTCACATTGTTTTTGTGATCGTTGATCAAGCCAAAGAATAGCCGATCTAAGTGGACGTCCTTTGGCATCAACGAAGACGGCTCCATTCATTTGTCCGGAAAGAGATATTCCTTTTAAATCGCTAATAGAGAAAGAAGATTGATCGGACTCGATGTAATAAACAATTTGTCTTAGGGTAGTACAAACAGCCTGCCACCATTCATTGGCCCTTTGTTCAACCCAGCCAGTGAATGGAGTAGATATTTGGTAACTGGCGCTTGCACTGGTGATCACTTGACCTTCTTGGTTTAGCAATAATGTCTTGGTACTTGAAGTGCCAATATCAATGCCAATAACAAGGGACATAGTCTACCGACAAACTCAATCGCCAGCCAAAAACCGACGGGGATTATGAATTAAGATATCATCAATATTTTGTTGATCCACGCCTTCCGATAGAAGACGTGGAATAAACTGGGTCAAAACAAAATCCAGTCCTGGTCCCCCTCCATAATTGCGCCAATAGCTTGGTCGGCCGAGATCGTTACCCAATAAAATCTGTTGACCGAATCCAGCATCAATCAAACGTTTCAGGACATTAATTCGCAATTCATCCGGTCCATATTTAACTTTTCCTGGACAATCATAACCCAGATAGGCTCCCGTCTGAGCAATTCGTCGATGTTCCCAAAAATCGGGATTACGATCTAAGTGACTTAGACAAACCCGGTGTGGTTCAACGCCGTGCTTACTAAGATATTCGATCTGTTCAAAACCCATCGTTCCGGCTTCAGTATGAGTGATAACGGGAACATCTGTCTCTTTTTGTACTTTAGCCGCGATTCGCATTAACTTCTGATCGTAGTCATTAAAAGTATTGTAACCTGTACCACCTTTCATAATTCCAGCTTTAAGGTTAGTTCCATCGATTCCTTCAACAATATCCTGAATACAGTGGCGAACCAAGTCGGACTCATCTGAGCGCCATACTGACTGATCACAAAAGTAGGGCTTGTTGAAACCTGTAATTACAATTACGTTAGCCTCTGGCACTAGATCCGCAACTCGCTTAGTTCCCTGTATATTTCGACCAAAGTCAATAGCTGACATTTCAATAATCGTTTTGCCACCAGCTTGTGTCCACAAACGTAGTTCGCGTGCTGATTTATCGACGTTATTGAGCCTAAAGTCGGAGTCTTCACGTAACAACCAGGGTGGTGCTTCGAAATACAAATGTTCATGATAATCCACCACACCTAGATCTTCTCCTGAAATTTCACCCCGTATTGTCATAACTGTTCCCATTATTCTTTCCCCTTAGTCTTTGTTTCGTGAAAAATTAAGAAGGCCGATCAGACTTTTAATCTGGCAAATCCAGAAATTCTCTCCACACATTTACAATGTTATTGACGCAAGCATTAAACCACCTTTCTCCTTTTTCCACCGTGGCCACGGTGGCATCACCAAAAACGCCAGACTGACTCAAAGCTCCCATCGGTAGCGTTGACATTTCATAATCAAGAGAATGAGGAGGGTACTCACAGACCGCTCTGGTCATATCTACCAAATTTGGATGTAGATGCAGCATCAGCGAAGTCTCAAATTCCTCCGCATGAAAATTATTAGGTTGCCAAATGGCTGAATCAGCATCCACCATAATCTGGCTTAAATTAGGATAAAAAACACGAAGAATTCGTATTGAACTGTGATCGACCAACTCACGAATGGAATACTTGATTGGTTGAGGATTAGCACCGTGTGTCGTCAGAATCAAAAGAGATTGACATCCATTTCGATCAAGACTAAGAGCAATATCTTTTATTAGTGCCCGAAATGTGTCGAAGGAAAAGGTTAAGGAACCTGGATAGTCCCGCCAAACCCAAGAGTAACCTATGGGGATCGTCGGCAGAATCATGCCTACACTTTGCTTGGCAACTTGTAGGGCAATTGCTTCTGCAATTAAGCTATCCGTATTCTGTGGTAAGTGCAGTCCATGTTGCTCCGTAGCGCCTAAAGGTAAGATGGCAGAGGGGTAACGTCGTAAAAAGTCGCGACACTGCTGCCATGTACTAGTGGCAGCATCGATATAATTCTCTGACATCTATCTCACCTCGATTTAACCTGTTCTGATACTGGCTTGGCTAATTGCTAGATAAAACGATAAAAAACTTAAAGGATTTGAATTGGGATAGTGTTTGATCATATAAATTAGGATCTTCTTTTTAGCTTTTTATAACCTATACTCAAATACCGTCTATAAATCCTAATAAGGTTATTGTATTAGTTTTGATTTTTCAAGTATCGATCAGATTGTAAATATCTACCAACTAATAGGTATCTAGGCTAAATTAAGATACTAGATACGGGCGATACGATCAGGAGGCCATTTTCTGGATACTCATAGGATTTTTCACCTCTAAACTTTTTTAATCTTTCTTTTTATCTAACGACTTTGTAAATTGTGATAAGACAGATAATATCTATTCATCCACATTAATCTTTAATTCTACTACTATTACTTTTCATAATACTAACCAGGTTTGAATTGTTGATTCTGACAGGTCATGCCAGTATCTTATGAACCAAATAAAGAGCATATTTTGAACGGTGGTGATGATAGAATCACCTAGATATCTACTCGGCCAACAGAGATGAACCACTCAAAATTGATTAAAGATAGGTACCTCATCAAATAGCAACCGAGAATAATGGAATAGTATATAATTTTGACTTATTGAAAATCCTGCCAAAGATGACTGGTGTCCGGAGTAAACAGATACGTATCACCACTAGTTAGAACTCTTTTTTATTTCTTCAATCTTAGTTATAGAAAATCATATTGACCCACCATTGACTGCATCATATAATCGAGGTGTAAATTGAATATGCTTGATTATGTTTCATGTTTTCGCATCCTATTTCCGAAATGATGCCTGTTTTTTTCGCCACCTGTTCGATGGGCTGAAAGCCCGAATTCAAGAGTCTTACTCTATCAGTAACATTTTTCTATTTTTGATTACTATTTTTCTATTTCTATTTTCAGGTCTTGGATCAATTGCGCAAGACTTGGACAATATCAAGCTTCAGAATTACTATCAATATTGGAGAAAAAAATATTTTAGGATCAGCCAGCAAGTTAAGGGTGGCGCATTTATCGATTACCAAGATAACCGAACCACCTGTTCGGAAGCTCACGGCTATGGGATGCTTATTTCCGTCTACATGTCCCGCTTGGATGGAAATACTGTCAGGAAAGATTTTGAAGCCCTCGACATCTTTCGGAGACAATTCAGCAGTTCAATCGATTCACGTTTGATGTCGTGGTACGTAGATGACAAGCTCACTAAATTGAACAAGAGTACTTGTGCCACTGATGGTGATCTGGACATGGCCTACGCATTGATCTTGGCCTCACATGAGTGGCAAAGGCCAGCGTATATGGCACAGGCCAAGAAAATTCTGAGTGGCATCGAAGATTCGCTGATCAGATCGGATTACTCGTTACGAAGGGGAGACTGGGATCAAAAACAGCATGCCATTAGATTATCCGATATCATGCCCACCCATTTTGATATGTTTTCTCACGTGTCAAACCGCGAGCTTTGGCAGCATGTCAAGCAAGTTCACTATGACATTTTAGGACAGATCTCGCGCAATGAAGGAGTGTTTCCTGATTTTGTTGTCAAAGATGAGACAGGCTGGAAGCCAGCCTTACCAAATTTTCTTGAAAGTGACTATGATGGCATGATGTACTATAATTCCTGCCGGGTTCCATGGAGATTGGCAGCAGCCGCAATGGAAAATAATGATCAAGATGCCCGAAATCTGCTGCAGGTTTTTAACGATGGAATTGGTAAAGTTAGTAATAATGACTTTATGGCCGGATACCGATTAGATGGAAGAGCAATAAATCAATGGACAGATGGAGCATTTACTGCTCCTCATATGTGTAGTCTATTTGTGAACCAACGGAAAAATGCAATAACAGCAAAGGATTCTCAATTTCATCAACAGGAGACATATTATCAAGATAGTATTCGCCTGTTGTCTTTGTGCTTGGTTACAGGCAACACATTCACTTTGAAACATCGAGATCAATGATTAACTATCATCTGTTTCAGGATAAGAGTGAGAACGCCTTTAATGGATAAATAGCACACTTCCGATAAATTTCTCTTCGATTACATTGTATTTTTTATTAGGTTGATTGAAATTGAACGACTTCTATAAACTAACACATTTATTATTCATATAATGCCTTGGCCGATAAAATATTACCAGCCGACAACATCAAATTTAAGTATACAACTGAAGATAACAAAGTCCCTCAGATCCAACAAAATCTGAGTCAATTAGAGCAACGGAAAGGTGTGGAAGTGATTGATTTACCTGCGTGTAGAAAGTTGTTAAAAGAAAAGTTGAAGAAAGAGGATGATCGAAAATCGGCTATACACAGCCTGATAGAAAGGATTTATTTTCTTATTCTGGTCTAAGAATTCCGAAGGCCCTAGGCATTTACAGACATAAAAAAAACGAGACAAACTCGGCTGGGCTGTCGAGTTATTTTTTGCGAGGCTGAATCCGTTGTCTCACAGTTTGACTATTCAGTTAAGGTGCAAACTTTTTTATTCAAACCCGCGCAATAGATAACTCGGATGCTTGGTTTTACCACGAGCTAACGAGTCAATTATCTGTGTCCATACCTGGTACTATCAGCCGAAAAGGCCTTAATGAATTTAGCTGGAATATCTAATAGGACCCGTTTTTGGTACTGGTCTGAAAAAAGTTGGATTGTAAGTGATTTTTCAATCCAACTTTTTAATTTTGAAGTAAATTAGGTGAATTACTTCAAAATCACCTTTTTTCGTGTTTCTGTATAAGTTCCTGAGGCTTCTTGTTCTCCATCTTCATCTCTTCCGTACCAGTAACCTGTTTTTTCAAACTTGTGCGCCTTATTAATTTTTCCAATCTGCTCATAAAAATTAGAATAGATTAATCCCTAATACAAATCAATGTGTGTTAGCAATTAATCCTTGTTGAGTTACTAGCCGTGCCAATTAATTGAGTTTACTCTTTACAGTATTACAACCGATGAAATTACTGTTGAATCTACCTCGAATAAGGCACATTCCCAAACTCATCAACTTCATACCCCCACTTCTCAAGAT
>CAYVHK010000138.1:0-12580 GCA_964451145.1 uncultured bacterium
GAACCCTACCAAAGTCTTTCCACTATTGAAGTAAAACACAGCCAAAATAGGGAACCGATGGCAGTGATGAGTCAGGCTAATCGAGGATTGATTTCACGAGACATGTTGTCTCAAGAAAAAAGAAAACGGGAACTCGACTCATTCTCTGTTTCTGAGTTAATCGAAATTAGCCGTATCGCAGGCCAGTATTTTATGTCTGCTGATTTGCCGATTGGGGACCAAGTTCAATCATCAAAAGATTATATCGATCAATTATCGGCTTCGACTGGTGTTCCAAAAACGCTGTGTCGCCAAAATATGAAAAAAATTGCCACAGTTTTGAAAAACGTAGCTGAAGTATTAGGTGGTTTGAGTCGTGGGCTGGACTTTTCCATCCTAGATCGAGGCTGGGGTAAACAACACGGTCGAATGATCGGCTACTTGTGTAGCGCCAATAGTTTAGGTGGAGTATTACCGAGTAATTCAGCTGGTGTACATTCTCTATGGGTGCCTTCCATTGCTCTAAAAGTGCCGTTAGTGTTGAAACCTGGTAGTACTGAGCCATGGAGTCCTTACCGGATTGCTCAAGCTTTTATGAAAGCTGGCTGTCCCCCCTCTGCCTTTAGTTTGTACCCTACCTCACACGACGGTGCTACAGAGATCCTACTACGAGCCGACCGCTCGGTACTTTATGGTAGCGAATCAACCGTAGCTTCTTGGAGATCTGATCCTCGCATTCAGATTCATGGTACTGGTTGGAGCAAAATTCTAGTTGGGGAGGACACTGTTGCTGATTGGAAAGACCATCTTGAACTGATGTTCACATCAGTCAGTCAAAATAGTGGTAGATCATGTATAAACACTTCCAGTATTTGGGTGCCAGAACAAGGTCGAAACATTGCTATAGCATTAGCTGAGAAATTGTGCCAGATTGTTCCACTTTCTTTGGATGATCCAGAAGCTAAACTATCTGCCTTTGCCAATCCAGAAGTGGCCTATCAGTTGAAACTAATGATTGAACGACATCTAAAAACTCCTGGTGCCGTTGATATTTCAGATCAGGTTTTTGGGCAGCCAACCGTGGTCGAATCTGATGGTTATACTTTCCTGAAGCCTAAAGTCGTATATTGCACTGACCCCAGCCATCCGTTGGCCAATACCGAGCTACTGTTTCCGTTCGTTAGCGTAGTCGAAACCTCACAAACGGATATGTTGAACCAAATCGGTTCGACATTGGTAGCCACAGCTCTAACAGAGGACCGAGGTTGGATAGATGATCTGTTACGCTGTTCACACATAGATCGACTTAATCTGGGACCGATCCCGACAAACCAAATTTCTTGGGATCAACCCCACGAAGGCAATCTATTTGAACTGCTATATCGACAACGTGCCATGCAGGCAATTGCTTAAAGGACGAATCATTATGAAAGTAAATGATGGAAAATCAGCTCAACTTACCGATCGTCGTCAGTTCTTATACGGGTTAGGCTCTAATCTCGGGGCGATTGCCTTTAGCAGCCTGTTGTCAGCTGAAAGTTCCAGTTTCCAATCACCGAGGGTGCAGGCCAAAGCCAAGTCATGCATTTTTTTAACCATGGAAGGTGGTCCCAGTCATCTCGATACCTTTGATCCCAAACAAAAACTCTCTCAACTTCATCTAAAAAAGTTTGAACGGTCGGGGCAGCAGTTTTCGGCTATGTCTCAAGGCAATCGTTATTTTGTACAGAGTCCTTTTACTAGCCGACAAGTGGGTGAGTCAGGTGCTGATATATCCAGCCCATTTATTCACTTGGAGAAGATTGCAGATGACATTTGCTGGTATCGGGGTTGTCAAGCAGATTCTGTTGATCACCCGACAGCTATGTTCCATCTGAATACTGGTAACAAATTTGGTGGTGATCCAGCTTTGGGTGCTTGGACGACATACGGTTTGGGTAACCTTAACCAGAATTTACCTGCCTTCATCGTCCTGCCAGAAGTGGCTTATCCACAAGGTGGAGATGCTAACTGGTCGAACGGATTTTTGCCAGCTCAACTACAAGGTACGCCATTAAAGTCAATTGGTTCCCCTATTTTAGACCTTTACCCACCAGAATATATTAGCCGACAGCACCAACGCCAAAGCTTAGATTTGCTTAACCATTTTAACCAAAAGCACCAACAGGAAAATCCTAATCATCATGAATTGACTGCTCGGATGGAAAGCTACGAATTAGCTTTTCGAATGCAGATGGCAGTACCGGATATTATCGACCTAGATCGTGAGTCTGACAAAATCAAACAAATGTACGGGATAGGGCAATCTCACAGCGATACATTCGGTCGAAAATGTTTGTTGGCAAGACGACTGATCGAAAAAGGTGTTCGATTTGTGCAGATTTATTCGGGTGGTTGGGATTCACACGACTACTTGGAACGAGCACATGGAACCTTGATTAGTAGCATTGATCAACCTATTTCCGGCTTAATCACTGACCTCAAACAAAGAGGAATGCTAGATGAAACATTGATTGTTTGGTCAGGGGAATTTGGTCGCAGTCCTGATAACGGTCTGCGTGGCAACGGAGTTGCCTACGGTCGAGACCATAATGCTTTGGCTATGCCGATTTGGTTGGCTGGTGGTGGGGTTAACGCCGGTCAGATTGTTGGCCAAACAGACGAAATTGGCGAAAAGGCGGTCGAAGTTGTTCATCCTATGAAGGATCTACACGTTACAATTCTGCGATTACTGGGTCTCGATGACAATAAACTGACCTATTTTCATGGTGGACGATTCAAACAACTATCCCAAACTGGCGGTACTGTTATCCACCAATTGATCGGGTGAATGTAATGTACAAATTGTTTTTATTCAGTTTAACTATTTGGTTTTTCATTTCTACTATATCTATTTCGGCTATGACAATGACCGAAGCCGAAAAACTATTTGTTCATCAAGTTTTTCCACTGTTGCAAGCCAAATGTTTTGTCTGCCATGGTGATAATCCTGCCGATATTAGAGGTGATTTAGATTTGACGAGTCGACAGAATATGGTTAACCGTCAAGTATTAATTCCCGGCGAGTCTCAAAAAAGCCGACTCTATCAATCGGTAACTTGGCAAGACAAAAAACTAAAAATGCCACCCAAAGCCAATGATAGACTAACTGCTGATCAAGTAAATCTTATAAAACAGTGGATCGGAGCTGGTGCCCATTGGCCAGAGGCCGATCGTTGGCAGAATATCGCTGCCAGTCCGTGGGAAACTGGTGCTACTGGCGTTGCAGTCAAAACCAGTGGTGGACAGACGAAGGAATGGAGTAACCGCCTCTATCAGCCATTGGACCTGTGGGCTTTCCAACCAATGGGTACTCCCCATCCACCAACCCATGAACTTCATCCGATTGATAGTTTTATTAATCAAAAATTAGCTAAAGCCAAAATAGCTTCAGCTAACAAGGCTGGTAAACTTACTCTGATTAGGCGGGCTACTTTTGATTTGACTGGTTTGCCGCCAACACCGAAGGAAGTTGACGCTTTTTTGACTGATGATCAGCCTGATGCCTTTGAAAGAATAGTTGATCGTCTCCTCTCAGATTCAAGTTACGGTGAACAATGGGGAAGACAGTGGCTAGATGTAGTTCGCTATGCAGATACCAGTGGCTTTTCCAATGATTTTGAACGACCTAACACTTGGCGTTATCGAGACTACATAATTCGTTCTTTCAACCAAGATAAGCCTTATGATCAGTTTGTAAGAGAGCAGTTGGCAGGAGACGAAATCGAACCGACTAATCCAGAGATGTTGATTGCTACGGGCTTTTTACGTCTAGGCCCATGGGAACAGACGGGAATGACTATACCTGTTGAAACACGCCAGTTTTTTTTGGACGATGTGACCAATGCCGTTGGCGAAACCTTCTTGTCATTGCCTTTGCGTTGTGCCAGATGTCACGATCACAAATTTGATCCTATCCCAACAAAGGACTATTATCGGTTACAAGATATCTTTGCACCGCTTCAGTTTGCTGACCGTGAACTCGCCTATTTGCCTATAGAAAATCAGAATGGTTTTGAATCAGGTCGTCAACGAATCCAAAATCTATTAGATCAAGCCAAAGCTGACCGTCTTTCTATTCAAAAAAAGGAAGAAAACGCTGTTCGTCGGTGGTTAGCTGAGCGTGATTTCCCTTACCAAGAAAAGAATCAACGCAAAAAATGGCCCAAAGAGCAACGACCACCTCGCAATTACGGTCTGACTTATCAAGATTTGGGGGTTCAAAAAGCTTTACAAAAAAGGATTCAAGCTTTGCAGTGGCAGTTGGAAAGGTACCAACCAATTGTCTTCAGTGTTTACAATGGCCCTTGGATCGAGAAACCCTACGTTGCAAATCGTTTCAAAATGCCGACCGATTTGAGTGGTGATTTACCATTAACTCATGTTTTGGTTGGTGGTTCCATCCATAATTCTGGAAAGTTAGTCAGCTCTGGTGTTCTGAGTGCTATCGGGACGATAATACCGCAACCGAACCTACCGAAATTTGGCCGACGGACACAACTAGCTGAATGGATTACAAACGAAGAGAATCCTTTTACATCGCGTTCAATTGTCAATCGAGTCTGGCAACACCATTTTGGCCGTGGACTGGCCGGTAACGCCAATAATTTCGGTAAAATGGGGAAAAAACCAACTCATCCAAAACTATTAGATTGGTTAGCTAGGAATTTTGTTAAAAACGGCTGGTCAATCAAAAAACTACATCGTCAGATCATGTTATCACAAACTTATCAACGTAGTAGTCATCATCCACAATACGATGCGGTGGTTCAGAAAGACCCACAGAACCGATTGTTAGCATACTTTCAGCCTAGGCGACTGAGAGCTGAAGAGTTACGTGATAGTATGTTGGCTGTCTCTGGTGAACTCAATCGGGAAATGGGCGGTCTTCCCATTTATCCGGAAATTAACCCAGAAGTTGCACTGCAACCGCGACATATTATGGGATCAATTGCTCCAGCCTACCAACCGTCAGCCACACCTGCTGAACGACATCGTCGCTCCATCTATGCTTATCGTTCTAGAGGGCTGTCAGATCCAATGTTGTCGGTGTTTAACCAACCCCCAACCGAATCTTCCTGCGAAATACGATCTGCTTCTACTATTACTCCACAGGCTTTTTCCCTATTCAATGGCCAAAACAGTCGTCAGCGTTCGCTAGCCATGGCCTTGAGGTTACAACAAGAACATTCTCATTTACCAAAACAGATTAATTATGCTATCCGGCTTGCTTGGTCTCGTCAGGCCCAATCTGACGAAATCAAAAGAGCTTCTGATTTCATTGAAAAGATGACCCAATATCATAAAAAGTATTCACCGCAATCCCAGACATACCCAACGGTTGTTGAACGTACCATGTTTGAAGAAATGACCGGAGAGGCTTTTACCTATACCGAACAACTTGATATATACCAAAACTATGTCTCCGATCCACAGATCTGGACTGTGTCGGCCTCAGTTCGAGCTTTGGCCGACTTTTGCTTAATATTGCTTAATTCAAACGCTTTTGTTTATGTGTATTGATTTATGAATGAAAAAATAAGGAAATGAAACGTTTTTAAATGATAACAAGTTCGTTTTAAAGTAATCCTACCCCCAACCACTAGTTTTCCAATAGTGGGAGGGTTTTTGATATACTTCATCTTTAAGTGGCAGAAATTGTCGTAGATGCCGATTGCCATAAGCAAACCCTTCTAAGCCGGGTAGACCCCGGTCTTCGTTTTCGACGCAAAGAACATAATCATAGCCCGATTCCAATAAAGCACCAATGATGGTTCCCCAGTTTAACTGTCCCCGACCAGGTAAACGATATTGCCACCACCAGTTGCCGATGATACCTTGTCGGTATAGCATGCGAGTGCTGATATCGCAATCTATCACATCTGCATAAAACCACTTGCCGGCATAATCACGAATAACATCTTCGACTGGTGTAATCATCATCCACAACCAATGCGATGGATCACAAGACAGACCCAAATATGGTGATGGAACGGCTGTCATCACCTTTTCCCACATCTCTGGGTTGCAGGCGATATTACCCATGCGAACGGCCACATCCAAAGCGATTTTTACTTGAACGGATTCTGCCACTTCGATGACCGGCTCAAACATCCGCTTAAAACGTTCAACTAATTCATCTGAGCGGTCGCTAGTATTGTTTGGTGGCGAGGAATACATGCCGTAAAACTGTCCATTTTTCATTGGTGATCCACTACCAGTAACGACTACTGGACACCCAAGCAGACTAGCGGCTTTAAGTGCCTTAATTAGTCTGGTCTGTTGTGCTTGGGCAACCTGTTGATCATCATCCAGCAAATTGCAGTGTGAGGTAACTGCTGCCAAATAAAGCTGGTGTTTTGACAAAATTGTATTTACTTTATCTGGTCCCAATTCCAAAATGTCATCTGAATTCAGTGCACCGCTATCAGCGAGTCGGATGCAATCAAAGTCGTTTGCTTTTGCCCACTCTGCACAGGTTGTGAGGCTCCAAGCGTCTCCTCCAGCCGTAGTTTGAAAACTAATGTCCATCTTTTTTCCTAATTTTATTTTTTAATCCGGATCAACTATCTAAAAGTGACTCTGAGCATATCTTTTTATATTTCTTAAGTAATTTTTATAAATTAAAGACGACCTGCTATTTTTTCCCACTTCCAACAAAAATGTCACTTACTGATACAAGATATTTAATAACCGTTGTCTTTAAGCAACGAGGAATAGTCAAACAGTAACTTCAATTAATATTAGATCGAAAGGGCTCAAGACACTTCGTTCGAGTCAATATCACTGGTAGTATCGGCCGATTAGAATGCTTTAGCGTGGGGGAAGGCGAACTGCGGAAACGGTATGAAAATCGGCAAAGCGCATACCTTACCTTGTTCTACTAACTGATCCGAATTAGGTATTGGTACAAGTTAAACTTCCATAATCCAGACGATGTCTGGTTGCTCAGCAGTACACGGTGTTAAGAATAAGAGTACTTTATATCGCAGCTAATTAATTGCTCTTACTCTCAGAATCTAGATACTAAATTCTTAATTTCCTGTAGAAACTAATATTATTTGACCTTTTTAATAATTATTTTTCTGATTGTTAGAGCCTTCTGTTTATATTCATTATCCAACTTGGCCGTAGTTGGTAGTTGATCAACTTTGTCCAAAGATTTTAAGGCCAAGTTCCATTTTTTCATGGTTTGATAAGTAATGGCCAATTCCAAATGGTGGTTGATAAATTTTGGTGCTAGTTCAATAGCTTTCTTCAAATTTTCTGTTGCTGATTGATTGGAGGCCAATGGTAGTCCTCCGTACAAAATTTTGGCAAAGGCTTTTGATACTCCACTTAGGTTAGCCACATTACGATGCCAACGTCCTAATAGATGGTAAGCAGTGTCGTTTTTAGGATCGAGTTCGATAGCCTTTTCAACCGATTCCTTAACTTTTGCTGACAATCGAACCTTCTCTTTACTACCTTCACCTAAAGCTACTTTTCCGACTGCGATTCCATTATAGGTGTAGCACATTGAATTTTTAGGAGCGCATTGAATGCCCTTTTTAGCATAGACTTCAGCTTGTTTATATAGATCTTTTTTCTTATTTGTATCTTTTTCAACATTGGCTAAATCGACATAAACACGAGCCAATTTCCATAATATTTCAGCGTTGTTAGGTTCAAGTTTATGGGCTTGTAAAAATGCGTCCCGTTCTGCCGACGTTTGGTTATTTTTTCGATGCTGTTCTCCCTGCTCAATGTAGATGCTGCTATTATCCGCATGAACTATCATACTGAGACCAAACGCTAAAAATACCAGTGTACAAACTTTGAGAAAATTCATCTTTATTAATAAGTATTTTTTCATTTTCCTATTCCATGTAGTTTTCATTGGATAATTTAGCCAAGTGCAGGAAGGTAAAAATATTTTTGACATTTCCACCCAATTTCTCGCATTCTAACATACTATTAAACTTTTTCAAGTTGTGCTGATGCAATAATTTAAATCATGTATTATATCAAGTAGCTAATCTAATAGTATTCGCTTAATTATTTGGCTGGATATTTGTAGACCGTTAAGCTCGGCCACATCCGGTTGACATAAGGGTTATGATAAAAATTCTTTCTTAATGTTCTTCTTTTGCCAGTAACTTGAAATGGTAATGGGCTACCAATAGCTATCCAATCTGCCCCCTGATCTAATTGATTAGTCAAATCAAATGGTTCTTTTTGTTCTACTACCAAGTAATTGGCTTTAAAGTCTTGGGTAACTAAGTAGTATTGAATCAATGGAACCGAGATAATCTGAATTGATTTATTGTAGTTATTATCTATCTGTTTGAGATACTCGTGTATTTGGGCGATAGCGGTTGGTTTTTTATGTTGATTAACTAAATAAAGACTTACCATACTATAGCCAAGTAGCCCGATAATTAACATACCTTTAACTAGGAAATGGGACCAAATACTACTTGAATTTTGTATCAATTGGATTAAACTTTTCGCCATAACTATAGTTATAAACGGAAGTAAAGGAAGAACATGCCTGCTTTTGTGCACTACATTTTGACAATAGAAAATCCAGATGAGATAAATGATACAGCTTAGTAGTGCTATTTTCGAAAAATAACTCACTTTTATTGTTTTTTTGATTCCACTTTTAATAAAAGTAAAACAAACTAGGCTAGATAGGCTCAGTGTTGATATTACTGTTACCAAATTACGGCCCCGCCAATAGAAACCAAATCCATCAGCCCAGATACTCTCAATCAACTTAGCCAATCGGCGCACATAATCCGGCTCTGTGGTGATAGTTCCACCAAAATCAGTAAAATGTCCTTGACTTTGTGTTTTGGCGGCTTCGATTAATTCACTCCAGCCAGTTATTAAAACCAGCGGTATGAGCCAGATAAAAAATCCGAATAAACCAGAGGCAACTAACCAACATCGTTTTAATATCGTTTTTTTTACATCAAAGAGATTAATGATTATTAAAGGAAAAAGAAATGGAATGTAGGATAAACGAACTCCCAGGAGAATGCCGGTCAAAAAAAAACCAATTTCAGCCTTGTAAGTGGGGGTTTTATCATTGGATTGAAGATAGTAAAAACTAGATATCATAAAAGCAACACCCATCATGTCAGGCATATAACGATTACTCATTAACCACAAAAGTGGATTGAAAGCGAGCAAAAAAATGACAAGTATACCAACGAATGATGCTGATTGAATTTTTGCAGATCGGAGTAAGAAAAAAATGACACCGAAGGTCGATAATGATCCAATGACAGAAAATGCCACGGTGTAGTGGCCAACAAGCATATAGACTAATTTAGTTAAAAAACAAAATACAGGATAGGCTGGAAAGTGAGGTTGGTTTTTGACTACATTGTAGTCGATCATCGATAAAGCAAACCGAAGACTGTCCAAATCTTCAATATAGTAGATTGTACTCCAAAATCGCGAAATCAAGAGTGAAGCCAGTAAAACCCACCATGTAATCGCTGATTTTTTGCTATTACCCAATAACATGTTTGGATCACGTGTTCATTTTTTCTCACAATAGTAGCAAAAATCAGATCGTTGAGCAAACTTGATCAAACACTAAATCTACTCCTACATTTACACTTCATCCTAATTGCTGATAGAATTAAGCAATAAATAGTCATAAGAATAGCTATCGATAAAGGGTATAAGGGAGTTTGTAAATGTCCGTTACTATTTTGGATGTAAAAACCATCACTACTCAGCCGGCTGGTTCACGTTTGGTCATGGTTAAAATTGAGACGTCACAACCCGGCCTCTACGGAGTCGGCTGTGCTACGTTTACCCAGCGTTTTCGAGCTGTTGTTTCGGCCGTAGAACAACATTTGAAACCGTTTTTGATTGGTCGAGAAGTTGAGCGAATTGAAGATGTTTGGCAAATGCTAATGGTCAATGGATATTGGAGAAATGGTCCTGTTTTGAATAACGCTATTTCTGGTGTTGATCAGGCACTCTGGGACATTAAAGGTAAAATGGCAAACATGCCCGTTTATGATGTTTTGGGCGGAAAATGTCGAGAAGCCGCTGCCGTTTACGGACATGCCGGCGGAAACTCGCCTGAAAGTGTATCTGATAGCGTTTGTTCTTTTATGGAACAGGGATATCGATATATTCGAATTCAAATGGGTGGTTATGGCGGGCAAGCCTCGGATATGATCAAACCGGAAGGAGCATTAGCTGGGGCATATTTCGACCCGCGCGAATATTGTCGAAATATGCTACAGATGATGGATCACGTCCGTCAAGAAGTAGGGGATGCCGTCGAATTATTACACGATATCCATGAGCGGTTGCAACCCATCGATGCGGTTCAGTTTGCCAAAGACGTCGAGCAGTTTAAGCTGTTTTTTTTAGAGGATCCATTGGCACCAGAAGATCTGGAGTGGTTCGTTCACATCCGACAACAGTGTTCAACACCGATCGCTATGGGTGAGTTATTCAATCATCCCAGAGAATGGCAACCGCTAATCGCAGGTAAATTGATCGACTTTCTGCGTATGCATGTCAGCCAAATGGGTGGAATCACGCCAGCTCGCAATGCGGCTATTCATGCTAATATGTATGGTATCCGTACTGCTTGGCATGGACCAGGTGACACTTCGCCTGTCGGACATGCTGCTAACCTACATCTCGACTTGTGGGCACCGAATTTTGGTGTTCAGGAATGGTGTCGATTTTCTGATTTGGTATATGAGATTTTTCCCGGATTGCCGGAAGTCCGGAATGGTTACATGTATCCTAATCAGCAGCCAGGGCTTGGAATTGATATCAACGAAGAGTTGGCTGCCAAATACCCTTGCCAAGATGAGGTGATCGAGTGGACACAAACACGTCTACCTGATGGTTCGCCTACTCGACCTTAAGTGAAATATGCAATTTTTAAAAGGAGTTTATAAATGATACCTGGAGAATTAATCGTGGAGGAAGGCCACATTATCATCAACGAAGGTCGAAAAACTCGTGACATTGAAGTCGCCAACATCGGAGACCGACCCATTCAGGTGGGGTCCCACTTCCACTTTTTTGAAGTCAATTCAGGGTTAGTCTTCGACCGGCAATCGGCTTACGGAATGCGATTGGATATTCCATCTGGTGTAGCAGTTCGATTCGAACCAGGAGATAGCAAAACGGTAACTTTAGTCGAATTAAAAGGCAAAGGTATTGTCTACGGCCTGAATAATAAAGTTGATGGGCCATTGAACCCAAATGGGAGTTCTAAATAATGCGAATCTCAAAAACAGCTTATGCAGATATTTATGGTCCAACAGTCGGGGATAAGGTGCGATTAGCCGATACTGAATTGGTTATTGAAGTTGAAAAAGATCATACTGTATACGGTGATGAATCTAAGTTCGGTGGTGGCAAAACTCTGCGTGATGGAATGGGACAAGCGCCAGATGCCACTCGGGCTAATGGATCTGTCGATTTGGTTATTACCAATGCCTTGATAGTAGATCATTGGGGTATTGTGAAAGCTGACATTGGTATTCGCGACGGTCAAATCGTTGGTATTGGTAAATCTGGAAACCCAAATATTATGGATGGGGTTGATATTGTAGTTGGAGCTTCAACGGAAGTTTTGGCCGGCGAAGGCATGATTACAACTGCTGGAGGTATTGACGCACATATCCACTTTATCTGTCCACAACAGATTCAAGAAGCTATGTCTTCCGGCATAACTACCATGATCGGTGGCGGAACTGGTCCCGCCACTGGCACTAACGCTACTACCTGTACACCAGGAGCATGGAACATCGGTCGGATGTTGGAGTCGGTCGAAGGTTTTCCCATTAACTTTGGATTTTTAGGCAAAGGTAATTCCTCAATGCCTGAAGCCTTAAATGAACAAATCGAAGCAGGAGTCATCGGTCTAAAATTGCACGAAGATTGGGGAACTACACCGGCTGCTATCGACTGTTGCTTGGATGTGGCTGAAAAATTTGATGTTCAAGTTGCTATCCATACTGACACCCTTAACGAATCTGGTTTTGTGGAGGATTCAATTGCGGCTTTCAAAGGGCGAACTATCCATACTTATCATACCGAAGGTGCTGGGGGGGGACATGCTCCAGATATCATTAAGGTTTGTAGTGAAAGTAACGTTTTGCCATCTTCCACCAATCCCACACGCCCGTTTACTGTCAATACCATCGATGAACATTTGGATATGCTGATGGTTTGTCATCATCTTGACGCGTCAATCCCCGAGGATTTGGCCTTTGCAGAATCACGTATTCGAGCTGAAACCATTGCTGCCGAAGACATTCTTCATGACCTGGGTGCTATTAGTATGATTGCTTCTGATTCTCAAGCTATGGGTCGAGTAGGGGAAGTTGTCAGTCGTACTTGGCAAACAGCCCACAAAATGAAAGTTCAGCGGGGGCGGTTGAGTCAAGAGGTGGGTAGCAATGACAATTTTCGCGCCAAGCGATATATAGCTAAATATACTATTAACCCGGCTATAGCTCACGGAATTTCAAATTATGTTGGTTCAGTTGAGGTTGGGAAAATGGCTGACTTGGTAATTTGG
>CAYVHK010000139.1:0-12579 GCA_964451145.1 uncultured bacterium
GTAGCAGAATTTGCCTATAATTTGGTCATTGAGGAGGAAGGTATTGAAACTTTAATCATGTTTTGGCCAATATCACATGATGAAGCCGAATCGGTATTAGACGAAACCGCTGTTCATTCTCGAATGATGGTTGCCAGTGATGGCATCTACGAGATTCCTCATCCTCATCCCAGAGGTTATGGCTGCTTTGCCCAATTTATTCGTAAATTTGTGAGGGATAGAAAATTGCTAACTTTGGAACAAGCAATTTGGAAAATGAGCGGATTGCCAGCACAACGATTCGGATTAAGAGACCGAGGGCAAATCAAAGAGGGGTTAAGTGCGGACTTAGTTGTTTTCGATCCCAATAATATTGCTGATTGCTCAACTTGGACTAATCCAATCCAACCCGCCGTTGGTGTAGATTATGTCCTAGTTAATGGACAAATGGTTTTGGCTGAAGGAGCAATCACCCATCAGTTACCTGGACAAGTCGTGCGTCGATCTTAGATGCAGATTATCTGGCTGGCAGCGTAGATAGACGTTGTGGTTGTGGATGACGGGTATCTGGGATTTCATGCTTCCGACACCATTCTCTAATTGGATTTCGGGTGCCGCCAGGGAGAAATTCTTCTACCTGCTCGACGGGTTCACCTACTAAATAGCGTTGAATGGGAGTTAACTTGGCTAAAAAATCTGCTGACTGGGTAACAAAATCCATCGGTACTACCCACCGATAACCATACCCGATCATAATAGATTTTCGGGTGTTCAGTCCACGATGTAGCGCCCCAGCATGAAACGTTCGGTTTTCGAAAATTAAGCAATCACCAGCTTTTAGACTTGGTTCAACAGCAGTGGATGGATCTACCTCTCCTGCAGTCAGATTTAGACCACCTTCCAAATGATTACTACCTGCAGCAACCATCGTCGCTCCTCTGTTTAGCTCAGTGAGGTCGGTCAGATAGTAGGCACACTTAACCAATAGACGAGGGATGGCCGCGTTGCCCATATCTCTTGTGGCTTGCAGATAGTCGCGGTGCCAACCCGGCTGACGATGTGTATCTGGAAAATCGGCTGGGGCAGGATACTTGTAGATAAGATGTGAAGTCATGATCTGCAAATTTGCTCCAAGCAACTGCACTACAATCGGTAAAATTTCCGACCAATCAATTAGACGAATGAAAGCATCGTCTAGTGTAATCGAATTGCGAAAACTGTCGTATCGGTCTCCACCTTTCTGTCGGAGTTTGGTACGGTCGCTGTAGATCAATCGATCGCCAGACTCAATAAGTGTAGAAATAGTGTTTTCGTCTAAAGCATTGCGGATAATTAAGTATCCGTTTTGGTCAAAAAAATCAATATCTGCCTTAGCAACTGCTTTGAATTCGAGCACAATTCTTGCCTCTTTTTTTATTTCGATTAAGAGCTAACAAGTTTAGCCAAGATATTCGTATAATTAGGAAATTTGATCAGAATCAAACACTAAATGGTCTATCTCTTAAGACTAGCCCATTTAACAGTTAATTTCCCTTTAAAGTCAACAGCAAAAAAGACTCCTTTTTCCATATCCGATTTGATTTCCTCTTCGGTTAAAGCGCGGGCATAAATCGCGACCTCGTCGATTTTTCCGATCATGCCTGGCAAACCGGTTTGCGCTTTACCAATATGAAGCTCGACTTTCTGGCTAGCAATCGCCTTAGCTGGAGCTTTCAAAGAAGCGTCAAGCTTTCCATCTACGTACTGTTTAATCTCATTTCCATCATAGGTGGTTACGACATGATGCCATTGTTCCAATTTGGGCTCAATCTTCTGCAAATTACGAGTTCCCTTCCAGCCGGGCAGTCCAATCCAGGTTTCAATTTTGGCAGCCTTACCAAATCCGCTCCATTGCATACAATAACCACCAGCGTTGGCAGCGGTTCGTCGGCCTATCACATTGGAATCATTTTGATCTTCCAGAGGAAAAATCCAAGCTGCTATAGTAATGGCTTTGGTAATATCAAGTTCGTCAGCTGCTGGTACCTGAACCAAGCAATTTGAGTCTTCTAGAGAAAGAGCACCACCAAACTTTCCATCCTTAACAAACTTGGCCTTACCGGTCAGTTTTCCCTTCAACTCGCTTTCACTATGATCTTTAGCTGTTTCACCCTTGCCTTCATCGAAGGTAAAATAGAGCTTTAGGGCTGGATCATCGTTGAGGGCATAGCTCTCCAGCGATAGGCTAACTAGACCCAATGCCAGAAAAAGAATTGGCAATGAGAAATACTTCTTAATCATTATCAATCTCCTTAGATTTTCTAATTGTCAAAATTTTAATTGCTTACGTTCTAGACGGGCGGCAGAAACTCGCCCTAGTTTTATATTTTTGGGCTTGCTTGTCAAGGTTTTATGGCCCAATTCAAATAAGTTTCTTCTTTCTTCAGCCAATTTGTGATAGGATGCAAGCGCTGACTGGATAGTGGATTCGTTTCATTATTTCTTCGTATAGAACAGTAATGTTGTTATAACTGTAAAATTGCTTGTCCGTCTTCATAAGGAATGAGATGATCGCAGCCACCTTTCTAAAACCATACTCAATTGAGCCACTAACAATCGAAACTACCAAACCAAGTAGTGGTGAAGCATTGGTCAGGGTACATACTGCGGGTATCTGTGGATCAGATTTGGCTATCGTTTCTGGACAGCATCCAAGGGCTAAACCACCACTGGTTATTGGCCATGAGTTTTCTGGTGAGATAGCCGAACTTGGTGCCAACGATGGTGGCCATTTTCAGATTGGTGATCGGATTACGCTGTTTCCTCTACTAGTCTGTGGCGTTTGCTACGCTTGTCGAAACGATTTAAGCCACGTATGTTCAAGTCTTCGTTTGGTTGGATTTGACCGAACGGGTGGCATGGCCGAATATGTCACAGTGCCACTTGAACTGATCGTACTATTACCCGACACCGTTAGTTATGAGATCGGCGCGCTAATCGAACCATTGGCCGTTTGTGTTCATGCGGTCAATATGTCAATGGTTCAGGTTAATGATACAGTTTTTGTTTTGGGTGCTGGCCCAATTGGTTTGCTAACTGCTATGATCCTGCAACAAAAGGGTATTAAAAACCTGTACATTACCGATATCGATCCCTTTAGATTGAACATCGCTCGCACCTTGGATCTATGTGCACTGAATAGTAAAGAGATTGATATTTTACGCTTTGCCGCCGACCAAACTGACGGTGATCTGGCAGATATAGTTTTTGAAGTGGCTGGGGTTCAATCAACAGCCGATCATATGACCAAATTGGTACGGCCCAGAGGAACTATAGTCAATGTTAGTGTATTCAAAAAAGCACCTGTAGTTGATATGAGATCGGTCAATTTCAAAGAATTACGAATTATTGGAACTCGAGTGTATACTAAAACCGATTATCAAAAGGCTCTTCAAATTGCCCCGAATTTACCATTAGACAAAATCATCTCTCATCGTCTACCATTGACCGAAGTGGGAACTGCATTTCGAACGATCTTTGATCAAAATAAGGTTTGCAAAGTCTTGTTAAATTGTTAGAATTGAGTAAATCAGGACGGGTTGGAACGAATCAGATGTACACACCATTGAAGATCGCCGCCATTATCACAACTTATTTCCCTCGATCACACGCCGATGTAATTGCTACCAAATTTATGGTCGGCTTTCCTACAGACACAGATCTAATATCGCCACAAACGCGGTTAACTTCAATGTACATAGACCAGATCAGCCCAAACGATATAGGGTATGAACTATCGGATCAGTATAACGTGCAAATCTATCCTAGCGTTGTTCAAGCCTTAACACTTGGTGGTCATGAGTTGGCCGTTGATGGGGTATTATTAATTGGTGAGCATGGTAATTATGCTTACAACGAATTGGGTCAACACCTTTATCCACGGCGTTATCTGTTTGAACAAATCTGTGGAGTCTTTGCCACTAGTGGTCGGTCGGTACCTGTCTTTTGCGACAAGCACTTATCTTATAATTGGTCAGATGCCGAATGGATGTACCTGCGGGGTAAAGACCTAAATGTTCCACTGATGGCTGGCTCATCGCTTCCTTTGTGTTGGCGAGATCCTTACTTGGAACATCCCTTAGAAACTCCAATCGGAAGTGCACTAGCAATTGGCTATGGCGGTACTGAATCCTACGGTTTTCATGCGCTAGAAACACTACAGTGCATGATCGAACGTCGTATCGGTGGTGAAAGAGGAGTAGTTTCAGTACAAGCGTTGAGTGGTTCTGAAATTTGGGAATCCGGTCGTCAGGGATTGTGGGATTTGGAATTAGCTCAGATTGCGAGCCAAACGATCGAAAATCATCATGCGGACACATTAGAATCGACGGATAATCCCATTCTTTTTCTAATTGAGCACCGGGACGGGCTAAAATCTGCAGTTCTCATGCTCAGCACCCCTGGATTTGCATATGCCTGTAGGGTTGGATCTGAAATTCAGGCGACAGAGTTTTATTTGCAAGATCATAATCCCTATGGTCATTTTAGTTATCTCAGTCTCAATATCGAACAGATGTTTGTATCCGTGAAACCTCAGTACCCAGTGGAACGAACTTTGCTAACAACCGGCATTCTGGATTCTGCTATGCAGTCTTTACATAAAGGTGGTCTTCGCCTTGAGACGTCGCACTTGTCGGATTTGGTTTATCAATCCTACCAAAATTTGCCCCTTCGCCCAGTTGGAGCACGTCCAAAAGGGGCGACACTTGATACTTGGCCACCACCAACTGGCAAACCTTAGCCCTTAGTGAAAATGTTCCAAACTTTAGCTCCAGTCTTACTCGTACTTTTACCAATACTAGTCTTTATGGCCTATGTTTGGTGGTCTCGACAGTCGGAGTTGAAATCACCGAAAACTGAAAAATTATCCGGCCAACAGTCGCAAATTAACGGTCAGGTAACAAAAATTGAAAGAGAGTTGCTGATAGATAATGATCAATCTTATACCCGTTATCGATTGTCTTACTCTTGTCAAGACGGAATTCTACGGACCTCCATCTGGCACTACGAAATTGATGATTCGCTAGCTGTCTTGATTAGTTTAGGAAAAGTGCAGGAAGGATCAACAGGCATTGTGCTGATAAATCGAGATCAGGGCAAGGAAGTTGCCAGCGGATTTCGGGTTAGCTTATCTACTGAAGATCAAAAAACAGCAGTCTAAGTTTTAGTTTGATAGTTTGTCTATAAAATTAGTATAAAAATTACCAGTAAGAAATCG
This sequence comes from uncultured bacterium, assembly GCA_964451145.1. Lineage (GTDB taxonomy): Bacteria > Poribacteria > WGA-4E > WGA-4E > UBA9662 > TMED15. The sequence goes on from CAYVHK010000139.1 coordinate 5,237, forward strand.
GTTATCCTGCATGATTCGTTGATGTAAGGATGTGGTATTTTTGATGCCTTCAATAGTTAGTTCACTCAGAGCCCGACGCATCCGCGCAATAGCTTCTGCTCGGTCATCACCATAAGCGATCAACTTGCCAATCAACGAATCGTAATAAGGTGGAACAGTATATCCTGTGTAGATATGTGTATCCATTCGAATGCCAATGCCGCCAGGTAATAGACAGTGCTTGATAACTCCGGGAGATGGGGCAAAGTTATTATCAGGGTCTTCAGCGTTGATACGACACTCGATAGCATGGCCTTTGAACTTAATGTCCGATTGAGTGTATCCTAATTTTTCTCCACTAGCCAATCGAATCTGCTCCTTGACTAAATCGATACCAGTGATCATCTCACTGATGGTATGTTCGACTTGAATTCGGGTATTCATCTCCAAAAAGTAAAAAATGTCATTTTCATCAACGACGAACTCAACTGTTCCCGCGTTGCGAAACCGAATCGACCGAGAGGCTTTGAGGGCAGCTTTCCAGATTTCAGTCCTAATTTTATCAGGTATAGAAGGTGATGTCGCTTCTTCGATTAGTTTTTGTCGCTTGCGCTGAATTGAACATTCTCTATCGCCGAGGTGAACGAGATTACCATGATTATCACCTAAGACCTGAACTTCGATGTGGCGCGCGTTTTGAATCCACTTTTCGACATAAACATCGCCATTACCGAAAGCCGCCTCAGCTTCGGATTTGGCAGTATGAAACAGTTTTTGCAAACTGTTTCGGTTCCGAGCAATTCGAATCCCACGGCCTCCTCCACCAGCAACGGCCTTTATGCCAATCGGATATCCGATTTGATCACCAATTTTGGTTGCCTCCTCCACTGTTTCTACAATACCACGTTTTTTATTTTTTCGAGAACGAAAACTATTGCGACTACCCGGCACTAATTTCAACCCGGCCCTTGTTGCAGCAGTACGGGCTTCGGCCTTATTTCCCATCTGTCTCAGATGATCCACAGAAGGACCTATAAAAGTAATATTATGAGCTTCGCAAATCTCTGCAAATTGAGCATCTTCGGCCAAAAAACCGGCTCCAGGATGGATTGCATCGGCATCAGCAATTTCGGCAATGGTGATAATATTGAATGCTTTCAGGTAGCTGGCTGATGGAATAGCACTACCGATACAGTAAGCTTGATCAGCGTACTGAACATGCAGAGAATCCTTATCTGCAGTAGAGTAAATGGCTACAGTTCGAATCCCTAAGTCTTTACAAGCACGGATAACCCGAAGAGCAATCTCGCCCCGATTAGCAATCAACACCTTTTTAAACATGTTTCTTACCTGGAGCTATTTTTTTTAATTCGGAATAGAGGCTGATCAAATTCGACTGGTTCCCCATTGACACCTAAGATCTCTAAAATCTCACAATCGAGCTCAGCCTTGACTTCGTTAAAAATTTTCATAGCTTCGATTAGGCAAATGGTATCGCCAACCGATATGGTATCGCCAATCTGAACAAAAGGATCGTCTTCTGGCGACGGTGCGCAATAGAACACGCCTGGCATAGGTGATAAAATGGCCTCCTCGGTGGCATCTGGAGAGTTTCCGATTGATTGTTCGGCAATTGCAGTAAAAGCCGATTCTTGGCTTAGTATTGGTGCAACGGCAACCGACTGCACATCCCGCCGAACGCGAATAGAGGTTTCGCCCTGACTCACTTCGACTTCAGATAACCCTCTCTCCTCCATTAAATCACAAATCTGCTCGACATATTCAATAGGAAGGTTAGATTTAGTTCGATTTACTTTTCCCATCACTATTTCTCAATTTTAGTTAGACTATTAGGCTCGTTCAACGTAGCTACCATCACGAGTATCGACTTTTATCATGGTGTCATTTTCGACAAATAGAGGTACTTGGACCACGACCCCAGTTTTTAGTCTAGCTGGTTTCGTACCGCCACTGACAGTATCTCCGCGTAGGCCGGGGTCAGTCTCTACGATTTGTAAAACGACAAAAATAGGCAATTCAACAGTAATTGGTGTGTCCCCATCCACTTTGACTGTTACATTTTCACCCTCGGTTAAATATAACTTAGCATCACCAATTAACTCAGCCGAAAGTGTTACTTCCTCGAAACTTTCATTATCCATAAAAGCATAATCGTTGCCGTCCGTGTACATATATTGCATTTCACGACCTTCCAAGCGTACGGTTTCGACCGTTTCATTAGAACGGAAAGTCCGGTCCAAAACCGCCCCATCAACAACTCGTTTAATTTTAGTACGAGCAAATGCACTACCTTTTCCCGGCTTGACATGCTCACAGTTAGTAATAGTATAGAGGGTCTCGTTGAGCCGAATGACAAGCCCATTTCTTAAGTCGTTTAGTGATGCCATAATATTAATTGTCTAGACGACGCATTGCCTAATACGCCACACTTGCTCCTTGGCTTGAACCTATAATTAGATAGCGATGGGATCATCTTTCACTCGAATTTATTTTACTAAATGAGGGAACCTACCACCTGACGAATTTTTTTTTGTTGCTCCAGTGTCGATGGTGGCATAGGAGATCGGGGAAGTCCTGCAGATCGGCCTTGTAATTCCATGACAAATTTCACATTCGCTGGCAAATTATCATCGGCAATCGCATTCCAAACTGGTAATAAGCTTTTATGCAACTGGAGCGACTTTTGGTGATCACCAGCTTGAACAGCCGTCCACAATTCCACTGAAGTTTTTGGTAGGGCAGTTAAAATAGCGGCAATGGCTCCGTGCGCACCAAGCATAAAAGAAGGATACATCAGAGCATCTACAGCCGACATAATTCTTGCTTTGTCGCCCATCATCAACAACAGATCAGCTAAAAGCTTCATATCTTCAGCACTTTGCTTGACACCCACTACACCGTCGACCTCACTGATAATACGTGCCAATAACGGGGGCGACAAATAGCTCCACGGTACAACGTTATAAATGATTATTGGCAAATTCGTTTGACTGGCTATCTGATCAAAATGTTTGATCGTTGAATCATCATCAGGGCGGAAGAGATAGTGAACAGGTGTAACCTGTAAGGCCGCCACGCCAAGGTCGGCTAACGCCTTCCACCGTTCAATAGCCGATTGAGAGCTATCGGTAATAATGCCAGTAATAACGGGCACTCGACCACCAGCAGCATCAACGGCCACTGCAGAAATCTGCCGAGTTTCATCGGTCGTCAGTGTGTGTCCTTCACCAGTACTACCACATACAGCCAACCCGTGAACACCGGCCTTATCAATCAAATAGTTTACATCCGACCTGAGGGCTACATCATCAATTTTTTCATCTTCCGTAAACGGCGTAACCATCGGTGGGACAATGCCATATATTTTTGCCATTCTTTTTTCTTTCAGTACCTTGGTTTTAAATGTTAAAATCGGATTAACCAGCTCAAGATTGAGTTGGAGTTAAATGCTGAATCATTGCGGCTAAAGCCAAATCGTAACTAAATGCGCCAAATCCAGTGATGGTACCCAGTGCAATAGGGGCAATATAGGAGTTGTGGCGGAACGATTCCCGAGCATGTACGTTAGAAAGGTGAAGCTCAATGACGGGTAGATCAACTGTGGCTAAAGCATCTCGAATAGCAATACTCGTGTGTGTGTAAGCTGCAGGGTTGATTAATATTCCGTCAGCCCAATCAATATGTTCCCCGATGACGGTAACGATCTGCCCTTCGCCATTGAACTGAAATATCTTCAAGGCGACATCCTGTTGTTTTGCTATTTTCGTCAAATGCTGATTTATGCTATCTAAATTTTGATGTCCATAGATTTCGGGTTGCCGTCGTCCCAGAAGATGAAGGTTGGGGCCGTGAATCAGTAAGATATTCATTGTTACTCGCCCTTTCTACACATTTCGATCGCTTTCACAATTTCATCATCAGAGACATCTTGATGAATTGCCACCTGCCCTATTTTTCGTACTAAAACCAGTTTCAGCCGACCGCGACTAGATTTTTTATCCAGATACATGGTTTGGAGTAGCTGGTTTGCGGAGCTATCCCCTAGTTGCAAATCAGATAAGTAGAGTGGTAATCCGATCGCTTGCAAAAGACAATTTTGCCGTAGATGATCAGTTTTAGGCAGCAGTCCCAAATTGACAGAGAGCTGAGCCGCACAGTTCATGCCAACAGAAACCGCTTCACCGTGCCGACACTGATGATAATCAGTCAAGGTTTCCATTGCATGGCCAAACGTGTGCCCATAATTCAGCGTCGATCTAAGGCCTGTCTCTTTTTCATCATTCTCAACCACCCAAGCTTTATCTCGACAAGATTGAGCAATAACCTCAGCCAGAACGTCTGTTTTAAGGTCTAACAGATCGCCTTGGTTTTGTTCGACTTGCTCGAATAAGGGACGATCCATAATTACTCCGTGTTTGATGATTTCCACCAAACCACACCGAATTTCACGCTGGGGTAAATAGTTGAGCGTTTCCAGATCAATTACCACTAACTTGGGTTGATGAAATGCACCGATCAGATTTTTACCACTGGGGTGGTTAATGGCTGTTTTCCCCCCAATGCTGGCATCAACTTGTGCTAGCAAGGTGGTTGGAACTTGAATCCAATGGATGCCGCGCATAAAGGTTGAAGCGACAAAGCCGGCCAAATCACCAATTACACCTCCACCTAAAGCCACAACTAATGATTGGCGATCCAACTGTTGCTCGATCAGGGTATCCTGAATCTTCATAAACCACATTATAGACTTATTTTGGTCCCCAGCTGGGACATCAATCCAAATCGGTTGAAAACCAGTTGACTTCAAACCTTTCATCACCTGATCGCCAAATAACTCGGTTACCCCTTGGTCGGCGACAACAGCCACTTTACTAGGATGACCTATTTGCTCAACGATTATTTTCCCAATTTGACTTATTAAGTCTTTGCCGATTAGGATAGGGTAACTGTCATCCCCAAGACTAACAGTTACCGTACGATTGAAAGAAGAATGGGTTACTGTTTGCACGGGCCGGCGAAGTACTGGTGGTTTGCTTCTTTTTGTTTAGTTCGTATAAGAAATGATCTCATCAGCTACTTGATCAATGGACATATTGGTGGTTTGAATTTGATAATCAGCCAAAGCATAGTGGGGTAAGCGTTCTTTCAAAAGCGTTTCAATTCTTTTTAGTGGGTTTGGGACTCGAAGCAACGGGCGGTTCTTATTACGTCGAACCCGCTTCCAAATAGCTTTTGGGGTAGCATTCAGGCAGAATACAGAACCGCCTTTTTTCAACAACTCTATGTTATTCGTTCGCAAGACAACCCCACCACCAGTAGCAATAACCTGATTCTTCATCTGAGCGACTAACTGAACAGCTTGACTCTCCAAATCCCGAAAATAGTTCTCTCCATAGTCAGAAAAAATATCAGCAATTTTAGCCTGACTAGTTTGTTCAATCACTTCGTCAGTATCCATAAAATTCACCCCCAACTTCTGAGCTACGATACGACCAACAGCTGTTTTTCCGGTTCCCATAAAACCAACCAAGACAATATTGACAGCAAGCTGACGCAATTAGGTGCCACAACTCCTTCTTTGACTTTTTCCAAAAGCTGTAGTATACATGATCACCATTCATATTGTGGTGGCTTTTCAAACACAGAGGACCGTGGGGAATTACGCTTCTCCACAGCCAACCCGACGCACCCCACAGATTATAACATAAGCCCGCTATGCATCCCCATCAATAAATTATTGGGTTTTCTAATGATAATCTGTTAAAGATGGAAAAAACAGTAATTCGGCTGATTGATCAATAATTAGGACCAGTGCGGTCTTACATGTGAACAAACAGGGTGAATCAAATCGGAGTTGCAATATGATTTACGATGTCGTGATTATTGGTGGAGGAATCAATGGGCTTTGCACGCTCTATCATTCGTTAAGGCTTGGTTGTTCTTCAGTGGCGTTGGTTGAGCAATTTCAGATTGGACACAAAATGGGTAGTTCACATGGTAAAAGCCGGATTACCCGCAGCAGTTACATTTCTTCAGTTTACACTCAGTTAATGCAGCAAGTTCATAATGAGGAATGGCCTAGACTGGAAACTGATACTGGTGTACGCCTTTTGCATCCAACACCTGGTTGTATTTGGGGGCCGACGGAAGGCCCAATTCAGCAATATATCAAGTCTGTTTGTGAAACAGGTGTCGCTGTTGAGCAAATTGATGTTCCGACAGCCCGTCGTCGTTTTCCGATGTTTTCTTTCAAAGATGACGACTGTATATTGGACGATGCAACCTGCGCAGTTGTTGACGCTGAGGCTACGATTCAATCTCTAGTGAAGATTTGTACCAATAAAGGTGCCGACCTACTCACCAATGAAACGGTATTGGAATTGGACTTAAACCGAGACCCAATTTGTATACGAACCACCAATGGTACTCTGATGACCCAAAGATTGGCCATTACTGCTGGAGCTTGGTCTAGTCAAATACTTCCTCAACTTTCCAAACGACTAACAGTCACTCGTCAATGTGTCGGTTATTTTGAATTGGCCGGCGAGCCTGACCAATTTCGGGTAGGTCGATTTCCAGTATGGATCTACTTAGGCTTGGGTAAGAATAATACCTTTTATGGCTTGCCTCAGTTTGGCTATGATGGTATCAAGCTAGCACAACATATAACCGTCGAAAGAACAGATGTGCCGGATCCAGTTGAATTAGGTACTGATGCATCTATTTCTGGCTTGAGACAATTTTTAGGTCACCACTTCCGCCATCGTATCCAAAGGTTTTATCAGGCCGAACATTGTCTTTATACCAACACCGAAACAGAAGATTATCTGATTGATTTTTATCCTCAAAAATCTAATGTAGTTGTTGGAGCAGGATTTTCGGGACACGGTTTCAAATTAGCACCGTTGACTGGCCGAATTTTAGCTGAGTTATTGATTAACCAAAAGACGACAGTTTCAGTCTTTGAATCGGAAAGATTGACAAAACGATTTAACTGGAGAGAATGATCAAGCATATTTTGTTCTCAATTAGGCATAACATTGGTACTCTGACCATGTGAAAAGCTTATTCCTCTCTGGAAGAAGTGATTACCTTCATTTATGCCCAACTGTTTAGAAAAATCTGATTATAATGAACACAAGATTAAATCATCAGGTGTGTTGGTGTTTTATATTCCTTTCCGCAACGGTCGATTTAACATATACTCAATAATACTAATATTCCTGTCTTTGACCAATTGTCCCGATATCATTCAGATCCCATGTAAGCAATTATCTACGCTTTACTAACTTTAAGTATTATTCAAAGAATTGCTGCCAAAATAATTGGTAGCTGAATGTTTT
>CAYVHK010000140.1:0-12462 GCA_964451145.1 uncultured bacterium
CCACCAATCAGATCATTGCCGCACGATTCTACACGATCACCAAACAGTTCAATTAGTTGACCTTCCGTTGCCAATTCTTCAAATCGCATACTTGACTTAACTTGCTTTTTACCACAAACCCATCTACATAAAAAAGGCAGGGTTACTGAAGCAAAACCCTGCCTTTTCCGTCGGTCGAAAATGAAACTAGTTTCCGAGTACGCTAACCGCTAACCAAGCAATTCCACCAGCAACAGCTGTAATCAGAATAGTTGTTCTTTTCTTTTTACCTTCAGCCTTCTTAGTGGCTAATTCTTCTGTTGATATAATGCCTTTCTCATGAAGTTGTTCCAGCTTCTCGTCTGTATCTAGCCCATTCTCAGAAAGACTAACCAGAAATTCAGCATCAGAGATAGTTCCTTCTTCTCTTTGACTGATTAGCCGTTCTGTTGTTTCAAAAACCTCATTAGTAGCAGCTAGCGTAAGCGTTGCCGTGTTTTGCTCCTCAATGGTTTGAATTTTCCCATTTAGGTGAGCAATTTGTTCTTTTGCCGATTCGATTTCTCCAACTACAGAGTTGTTGCTGTTGGTCAAATCGCTAACAACCTTCTCAGAACGATTTAATTGATCTTTAATATCTGACAATTTGTCATCAAACTGCTCAGTTTCTTTTTCTGTATCTTTGTATATTCTTTTCAGCCTTTCGCTTAGTTTATCTAGAGCCTGTGTGCCTAGTTCATCCGCACTTTCTAGGTCAGTGACGGAAATCCTTGTAAAGCGTGCTAGTTCTTTGTTTTGTGTTTCCAAACGGCTAACCTTACTTTCTAGGTCAATAATTTGTTTCTGATTGTCTGCACGTTCATTTTTTGCCTTCTCTAATTGAGACTTGATTGCCTCTATCTCTTTCTCGCTAAGCAATTCTTTTTGCTCAACAGCTGTAATTACAGATTGAGCTGGCATTGCGAAACTCTTGGGCACACGCAACTTTTCACCCGGGAAAATCAGGTTCGGGTCAGTGAAATCGTTATATTTCTTGAATTCTTTCCATAAACCAGGATCTTCTAAGTATTTGTTTGCTAATTCCCACAATGTATCTCCTTCTTCAATTTTAATAAGGATGGTATTACCATTGAGAGATTTAGGAGTGATAGTCGCCGAAGTTGCCACCAAGACGGGGCCATTTACTAATAATAAAGATAGAATAGCGATGAAAGCGGTTTTAATTTTCATTGGGCCTTCTCCTTAAACACAGTTCCGTAACTTAATTACCGTAGGACAAGGAGATATAGTGAACACTTTTATCTCCGACAACATCATAGTCGGTGTTATCAACTAACTTAATAGCATAATTAATCCCAAAGTTAGAGACACTAACCCCAAATCCGCCATACAAACTAGTTCGATCAGCAGTCCTTTGAGAACCAGCTCGAATGGCAAAAGTGTTGGCTAAAACATATTCAACCCCAATTTTAACTGCGGTGGCACGCTCCTCTAGCGTTGAAAACTCATTGCTCAGGTCCAACGCAATCGTTACGGCATTTTTACCACCATAGCGGAAAGCTGTACCCAAGTCTAAAGATGGTGTAGTCTCTCCACCTAAATTCCTCAAAGCTAAGCCATAAGAAAAAGTATTAGAATACAAATTACCAAGCAAACCTACATCCAGACCGCCAAGACTAGTATTACGACTGTCACTATCGAGGCCGAATTTATCTGAAGTTATTCGCGCGGAAGCACCTAAACTAACTTGTTCTAGAGCGTGTCCGTAGGAAAAGGTATAAGCTCCTGAGCCATAGGAAAAAGAGTTGCCCAAATCTTCTCCAGAACTCGAAATTTGGGGAATTCCATCAACACTGAAACTGGTCAGTGAAAAGCCAACGGTGCTTTGCGAACTGAGGTTTTTCGCAACCCCAATGAAATTATGGTTACGTTCAAATGATAGTTGCTGTGTTGCAAGGGTAAAAGTAAGATCCTTAACATGGGTCAAACCGGCCGGATTTAAAACTGTTGCACTAGCTCCGTCTGCGATGGCGGTAAAGGCTCCAGCCATTCCCATGGAACGAGCCCCAGTACCCAATCGGAGATACGGAGTGGAATCTACATCTGCCAGACACACAGACGTAACTAAAAGAAAAAGCCAAACCGTTGTCTGTTGAACTATTTTGTGGAACATCTGATTGATTCTCCTATACATTTAAAAGGGAACAAAATTGCTCCCTTTCGACATGTACCTAATTGTTTATCGAGTAAGTGCTAGTTTCAGAAGACGATACTCCGGCTTCAGCTCACTCAGTACCGTAATTTGGCAGAAGTAAACGCCACGAGCAAGCAATTCTCCGTCCTCAGTTTCACCATTCCATAACTTTCTGTACTGTTCACCTGTTTCGACTGATTTGGCAGTGTCTAATGTTCTAACCAAACGCATGGAAGCATCGAAAATTTCAATAGTTACCTTGGCTTGTCTAGAGGCACTAAACGCAATAGTCGTACTTTCCTTGAATGGATTTGGATAGTTCAAGGCGTTAAGCACAACTGTGGCCGCATCGTCTGGGCTTTCAACAATGAATGTCCATTCGATACTCGCCTGATTTGGTGTTGGTGCCGCTTTATCCGACACTTCAACCTTGACCGTATGACGGCCAAAGCTGAGATCGCTTTGCGGTGTATAGATCACTTGATCAGTCGTAGTCTTTTGTGGAATTATCAATGCACCGTCCAAAGACATTTTCACTGATTGATCATCAATGCCAGAAGTAGCATCACTATATTTGGCGGAAATAATAGGTCGACGAGTTTCTCGAACTGGTAATTCGCCAGTTGGTGAAACAATATCGATTACTGGGGGAATGGTATCAAACTCAACGGTAAAGGTCCATTGAGATCGACTTTCATTCCCACTTTCGTCAGTAACCAGAACAGTAACAGTGTATGTGCCGGCACTCAAAGCGCTATTGGGTTTAAATTCGGCTGAACCTCCACTATCATTTCTGATGATTCCTGTCGATTTGGTACGCCCAGAAATCGATTTACCACTGCTAGTCTTCAAGCTGATTTTGATTGAATCTATACCTGATCGATCGTCTATAGCAGATGCCGAGATAGTCGGCTTTTCCACACGAACAGTCCCTTGCGGGTCAGTAACTGTAATCTGAGGTGGAGTATTATCTTGATCAACTGTGAAAGTCCAAGTATGAGTACTTGTACCACCGATACTTTGGGCGGTAACAGTCACCGTATGACTTCCATCATCCAAACCAGACTGAGTCAGCTGAACAGTTCCATCTTTAAGCGTTGCTTTAGTTGATTTGCCATCGACGGCAACAGTAACATCTGTTATTTTCGATGCATCTTCACTAACAACCGCACTGATGTTGACCGTATCAGTCACATTTCTGACGACACCTTGCGGAGCAACACTAGAAATAATAGGCGGTGTGCTGTCGATTTCGAATGTCCATTCTAGAATCGATGTTCCACCTGCACTAGTGGCAACAAGTTCTACCTTGTGCCGTCCAGCGTCTAGCCCGGAAACGGCGAAAACTGATAAACCATCCTTAGTTGTTGGGCTTTTAGCACTGCCATCTAATCTTAGTGTTACTTTTGAAACTTTAGACTGTTCATCAGTAATATTAGCTGAGATGATAATCTCTTCCCCGCCGGCATCACCAACAATTGATTGTGGTGCTGGTTGGGGGTTAGAAATAACAGGAGCAGAGGTATCCACATCAACACTGAAAGTCCAAGCATAAACTTGTTTCAATCCAACACCATTAGTTACTTCAGCTTCAGCCTGATGTAAACCAGGAGTTAACCCTTTTAGTGCTAATATTGATCCTTTGCTGGTTTTACCACCATCCACTGATAAAAGTACTTCTTTTATCCCAGACTGCTCATCGCTTGCTAATACTGTCAAATTAACGTCCTTAGATCCAACGACCCCATGTGGGCTAACCGCAGTGATTATTGGTGCCGTTGTATCTTTAGCTTGTACAGAGAAAGTCCACTCATAAGTTGTCTCTAAGCCATCACCGTTAGTAACCAAAGCAGTAACTTTATGGTTCCCGTCGGCTAGAGCCTTTATACTTTGAGATGCCCCCTCACCTAACCCTTTTCCATCTAAGGTTAAAGTTACACTAGCAATACCCGACTGCTCATCTGAAGCCAAAACAGAGATCGTAACATCGGCAGCGGTAACCACACCTTGTGGGCTAGCTTGAGCCAAAACCGGCGGTGTTGTATCAGGTTGCTTACTTCCTTCAACCACGAACGCTACAATTGATTGTCCAATATTACCAGCCTTATCAGTTGCATAGACAGTGGTCTGATAGGCTCCACCATCCAGTGGAGTTTCTCGAGTCAAAACGACACGAGTTTCACTAGCCTTGATTAAACTTTCATCCAAATTGACAGCAATTTCTTCTGTGGTCAATTTATGCAGTTCAATCTTGACAAGACTAGCATCAACACCAGTTCCGATAGCTCCGTCATTGAAAGAGGCATAAACTGTCGGTAGTGGGCTCACTTCGTGTCCAGCCAATGGCGAAAGAAGTGTAACCACTGGTGCCGTCCTATCAACATTGATTGGTGGTAATGGGAAAGCAACCTGCCCGTTTTTCTTACCAATAACCCCCTCTAAGTTTTCAAATGAACCTTCAGGGAAATTGGATGTATCCAACGACACAACGAGAGTTCTAGTAGTTTCTCCTGCATCAGAACGGTTGGTTTGAACCACTTCGATAGTTAATAGGCCGAGTTCTCTGGCCGATTTCCCATCGATCATGACATCAATTTCATTTGCACTAACACCATCCAAAGACAAGGTAAATGCGAAGCTCGCAACAATAGGAAATCCTTTAGGAAACTCCGCAACTACATCAGCAATACTCATCTCACTAATACTAAGAATCTCAGCCGGAGGTTGTTCACCAGCAACGAAAGGAGAAGTGAAATTTTCGACACTAACAGAAATGACAGACAAGTCTGTTGCAATTTCGCTGTTGCCAGTTTCATCTACGGCCAAAACACTTACTGTTCGAGAACCATTTTCAATCAGCTCAAGATCCAAGGTGCCTCCGTAGGTGCCACTATCATCAGAAATCAGGGGCACTATCAAGTTACCATCGACGAACAGACCAACCGAAGCAAAAGTGGCTGGATTGGCTGAAATTTCTGCAGTAACAGACATCTCAGGCGACTCTACACCATCAGCTAATATGCCGCCAACAGTATAAATTCCATCCGTTGTTTCAAGTAAACCATAAGCGTCAGACAGACTGAGTATCTTAGCTGTACTTACTGGTCCAACATCATCAACATTATCAACAGATAGGGTTGCTCTTTTGTCCGAAGTATAGGTCATACCATCAACATCGGTTATGGTGGCTCGAACAATATAAGGGTTATCATCCAAGGACACATCATGTGCAGCTAGACTATCTCCTGTGATAGTATCATCGAGTGTTAGTGTATCCAAACTAGCACTCCACTCACTTTGTGTGCCTTGACGAACTGCTTCGTCCACCTCAGCTAGCGTTGCCCAGTCAGATTCATCTGTTCGGCGGATTTCAAGCTTAACAGACGCTACTTCGGGCACTGTCCGGGCTGATGTAGCAGCCTTAATAGTTACTACTCCTTTAGAAGCACCACTATCAATGCTGGTCTCGTCTGCGGCCACCTTAATAGATAATATATCCGGCAAAGAAGGATATAACCCTTCGTTCAGTTTCAGGTCAACTGTTTGAGTGTCTGACAAACCAAGAGCATTAGTCGTCGTAACACCAAGTGAAAACTCACTTTTAGCTGCTAACATATCTGCATAATTATCAATAGTATAGGAAATCTCAAACAAACTATCTTGTTCTGCTGTAGCGAGAGCCTCAGCATCAACAGAAGCGACTTCAGCGCCATCTAAGGTAACAGTGATGGAAGACAGCGGGTGACCTGTTTTTGAAGTAATCTTAAGATTAAAAGCTAAGTCAAGCGTATCTTCAAACACTGTGTCTTGTCCCTCACGTCCACCAATCAGCAATTCAGATATCTCAGTCACATCAGTTTCTGGCGCCACAACCCGAATTTTTGTCGGTATAGCATTAGCACCAAAATTTAGGATGCTGTCAACACCAATAGTGCGAACTAGATAATTACCAGGTTCAACTCGGCTAACAGCCATATCCATTAGGTGTGGTGCACCAACCGAAGCTGGTATTGTATCCAATGCGCCTAACATACTTTCAAGTCCAAGACCCGGAAGCGACTGGGCTAGCAATTGGCTAGCGCCAACTCGGTCTTCAATTTCAGTCACTGGCAAAGAGAACCAAGTACTGGTAGGATTATCATCATCTCGCTTCATGTAGTACAAGTAGCCAACCAGATCCGATTGGGAGTTTGTAGGCTTGGTATGTAAATTTAAGATCCCCATACTACCTGGTTTAGTGGCTGCTACCACATGGATACCGTCATTGGCTAAATAATGCCCTACGTTTTCAACGACAGCTGGTTCAAGTGTAGCAGCTGGAGCTGTTCGATCTAACACAAAGGATTTTGGACTTAGTTGATCCACAGTATTGCCTACGCTATCATAGGCGGCAGCCCCCAGCTGATAATTGCCATCAGCATTGGCATCAAAGTCAAACTTAGCTACCCATAAAGTTTCGTCTCCTGCAATCTTAGGTGTAGCAAATAAGGAAACCAACTTAGGACTCAAAGTAGCCAAGATATCTTCATATACTGCAGTAGCATTTTTAGTTAAAATAGCAACCAATTTGTCCTGATCTGCTGGCGCAATCTCCAAAGACGCTCCACCACCTCCCATAATGCCACTAACCAATGGATCCAAAATCGGCCCCATTGTATCTTGAACTTCTGGAGTAAGCAGTTGGTCAATTAAACCTCGGTCGTCGAGTTGCATATTCCGTAGATCTGGCATCACCCATTGGGTGATATTATTAACGGAAGTACCTGCCAACTGAACGGAAATAGGATTGGCGAACTCAACTTCAAAATAGTAGTAGTAAATCTTAGCTGGTTCAATATTAATCGCAGTCTCCCAAATCAATTGATCACCAATTTGACGAGGTTGCATCGCCGCACTGCCAGAATACTCAGCAGAAGTTGGCGGTGCAATGAAACGATTGTAAGCCACCGGACCAACAAAACGATTAAGCGACCTCGCACCAAACAACGCACTCAGATCCATACCACCAGCTAAACTAGCTAAATTAGACACATCATCCAAAGAATCCAAGTTTTTTTCCAAATCAGTTACCTGAGCCTTGAGATCTTCCGGTACAGAAGGAGCACTAGTAACTTCCACCAAAAAGTCTTGAACATTTTCCTTTACAGCTTCAATCTGCTTAGGATCTTCTAGCAAATTTTGAACATCGCCACTAGAAGCCGCAGAGGTTAATGAGTCTAGCTGTTTGCTAATATCACCTAATTGATCTTGGAGATCGGCTGGCAACTCGACTTCGGCTAAGTCGCCTAAAACGTTAGTCGCATTATCACTAATGTTTGTAACATCCGATAGCACTTGATCAACTTTTTCCTGAACCTGTTCCTCCAAGGTTTTTGGCCCTTCGTCCAGCTTCGGCTCAGGCAAATCTTTGCTGGCATAGCGTAACGTAACACTACTAAAGAGTTGCCCGCCTAATTCGGATGGATAAGCAGGTAGGAATGCTGCCGCTAACTCTTCTTCGAACTGGAAAGTGTGAGCGAAATTATCACCCGAGACAACTTTCTCCGCCTCAGCTTTACTAGCTTGAGCCCCATTCAGTTCGAATTCAACTCTAGCCACTTCTGAACTTGGGATTGATAAATACAAATCCAGTTTATCGCTAGTAACGTAAGGTGGCAACCCCATATTAGGTTTGCCAAGACCATCTAATAAACCCGACAACGGAGATGGAACAACACCGTTACCGAAGTTTTCTAAATCTTTGTTTTCTGGATCCGAAAACACAAGCGGCAATTCAGGGTTGAGAAGGACTTGTTCAGGTAACAATCCACCAGGCAGCAAACCATTTAATAACCCAGACATCTGCGTACGAAGTGCAGGATCATTACGAACTAACGGCATAAGCCCATCTCCCAATAATTTACCAACACTGGTTTTTTCTATGGCCTTTGCTACCAAGCGATCGATGAAGTCGCGATATTGACCAGAGTTAATCGACAAGCCACCCAATCGCATTGGAATCGAATCAACAGTAATGATGCGGGTCGGCGTTTCAAATGCTGTAACAATAGTTTGTCGCGCCAGTTCACCATCAACCTGGGTTACCAGTGAAATTTTATCGCCAACCACAGGGTTAGTGACAAAATCAAGAAATTTAATGGCATACTTTCCATTTTGATTAGTGCTGGCTGATACCTGTGCCAAGCTTGATGTAGCGGCGACCACAGCACCCACCGCAGGATTGCCATTTTTATCTAGCACTACACCTTGGATATTGTAAGTTGTAGTTCGATCAACGGTAATCTGGCTAGCATTTCCAACTTTATTTTCCAGATCAGCAGCAGTTAAGATGTAAGTTGAAACGCCCAAGATAGCCGCTGAATCAGTAGAACTAGCTAACGTAACTTCAAGTGCATTGCCAATAGTAAAAAGTTTAGTCTCAGCAGTGGTGAATTGTGCTGTATATCCACCCCCTTGCGTATTGGCTCGAACAGTTTGCCCGGAAGCTACATTCAGAATATTGACCACTACAGCAGAATCAGTTTGCAACAACTTGCCATCTGCTTCAACCACCGTTCCTGCTAGGTTAAAACCACTAAACTGAACATCGGCAACTGCCAACTTGTCGATTACTTGCTTTGTGCTTAACCGAATACCGACATCAGCTGATTCACCCGTTGAAGATTGGGATAACACCAATCCGAGCAAGTCGCCATTTTCAGCCACGGTACCGAGTAGATTAACAAATGCAATCGAATAAGTCCCATCGGCTTCAGTATTCACTGTTTGCGTAACTTCCCTCAAAGTAGCTGAAACAGTTACGTTAGCACCAACAGCACTGCCATCCTCAGCAGTAACCTGTCCAGTTACTGTTAACAACTCTGTGGTAGCGCCAATATCAGTGACAATATCAGTTTTAGCCAGACCAGTAGTAACTTGTGACGTTAGCAATACCAGTTCAGTATCTCCACGTTGGCCACTATCATCAGCCACAGTAAGCGCAATCTGATTTCCCGTTTGCAGCGCCACTTCCAAATTCAGACTGTAAGTTCCATCATTTGCTGTTGTCGTGCTGGCAGTTGCTTCGCCGATAGCCGCAGAAACGGCTAATCCTGAAGGAGCAAGGATCTCTCCACCTTGACGATAAACAATTCCAGAAACAATAACTGTTGTGTTTCGCCCTGGGAACGGCGTCTCCAATTGAACAGCCACCTTACCATCCAAAGCGTCCTTCGATGTTATGACGTAAGTTTGTGTATGAACAGTTTGATCAGTATCCGTAGCACTGATTTCTAGTTGATGATCTGTTTCGGCTACAGAACTTAGTGGGTCAAAGAAAGTAGCGGCGAATACTCCACCAGTTTCTGTTGTAACCTCAGTACTGGCATCGGTTGATATATTTTTAACCGACACTTTAAGCCCAGAACTAGCTACCGTTACTCCATCCTCCAGTAGAACCAAACCACTAACGGCCAACACGCTGGTCGTCTGTTTCAAATCGGTTGCAACATTAACACTCACTTGGCCAGCGACAACCTGCTCAACTGTTAATCGTTGATTGCCCGAACCACGATCTTTGGTACCATCATTCACGGTAACGGTAACTTTCGATTTGGTTTTAGCAACGGCGGTTGTTCCATCTCCAATGTTAACACTGTATGCACCAGTACTATCAGTGGTCGCAGTACTTGTGGCTTCGCCAACAGCAACAGTAACTGTCAAACCTGATTGGGCTTTAACTTCTCCACCAGTTAAGTAAACTTGACCTGCAACGGTCAAACTGCTAGTTCTTGCTGGCAGATCGGTGGCTAAGTCAATACTGGCTTTGTTACCAGTCACTTCAGCGGTCGTCAGAGTATGAGTTAATTCAGATGTCTCACCCAAAGCGTCAGTAACAGTGATATTGAGCACATTCCCGGATTCAGCTACGATTTTTAGCGGATCGAAGAAAGTGCCACTGTAGCTACCATCGGCACCTGATTCTACACTTGCCGATTGTGTAATTCCCGTATTTTCAACAGCAACCTTGATACCGGCTGGAGCGACAACCTGACCATTTTCCAGGGTAACAGATCCAGTAATAGCCAGAACTTTAGTGGCTGCTTTCAGATCAGTGGTCACATCAATCGTGGCTCGCTTAGCTTTAATTTCAGCCGTTTTAAGATTGGATGTCTGTGTACCTACGACCTTGGCCTCAGCTAAATCAACAGCCGTAACTTCAACCTTAACTTCATCTCCGGTTTTGGCCAATATGCCTTGGCCTAGAACATCCACAAAAGTAACTTGATAGCCAGCCCCAGTTTCAGTAGCAGTTTTTTGCTGTTGGTCATTAATATTGACCAATATTTGTAAGCCACTACGAGCTGGAGTCACACCATCTTCTAAGAAAACGGTACCATCTATCACAAAAACTCGGCTTTCAACAGCCAGTAGGTCAGTCGTAATATTAAGATTTTCTATTTTGCCAGCTTCAACATCAGAAGTAGTTAATGTATGAGTGGTCTCAAAGGTTTGTCCATCTAAATTGGTCACCGTAATCGATAAGATATCGTCTGTCTCAGCTACTGTAGCTAATGGGTCAAGCAGGGTTATCGAATAAGCACCATTTTCATCGGTCTTACCAACTTCACTTTTACCACGACTGGCATTATTCACAGAAATGCTAAGTCCATCCCCAACAGCGGTCAATCCGTCTTCTAAGAAGATGGTACCTGCTAAAGCCAGAACATTAGACCGTGCACCAATATCCGTGGTCACATCCTGACCTGATATAGTAGCTGTAACTTCACTCTCGTCCAGATGTTTTTCTTCTAAAACAAAGGCCGCAATTTGACCCCGTATTTGTCCCTGTTCATCAACTACTGAAACAGATATCAAATCACCTGTTTGAGCTACAACCCCACCAGGATTAAAATCCGTTACACTATAAGTTCCATTTGACTCAGAAGTTGTAGATAGCTCTTTGTCTCCAACCTTGACCTTAACAGTTAAACCACCAATCAGAGAGGTTCCACCCTTTTTGTACGTTGTACCACTAACCACCAACATCGACACTTGTTTGGGAGGGATTGGTGTCAGGTTGATTGCCAGTTGGCCACTAACATCACTATCAGCGATAGTGACTGCTGCCGTTTCAATACCTTCCGCCTCCACTACTGAGGCAGTATAACTGAGATTGTATGTACCAAAAATTGCTGATTCCGTGACAGTACCAAATTGACCGCTACCATCTCCAGCTACTGATAGAGTTAGTCCGCCAACACCATTACCAACAGCATCAGTTACAACAACAGTAATCTGACCTGTGCCATTACTGGCAATTTTATCTGGGCTGATTGACAAATCAATCTTGGCCGCCGGCCCAGCATTAATAGTCAATTCAACGGGCTCGGAAGATGCACCGGCAGCTTTTGCTACCAAAGAAACTTTACCCACTGATTGAGGCAAAGTAAAAGTCCCTTTGTACTCACCTGCCACATCAGTTTCAACGATTTGTCCAGTCAATTGACCTATATCAGCACCACCATCACCTCGGCTAGATTCGACAGTTACAACTTCACCAGTCAATGGTTGGCCCCTAACTACCGTCACCTTGACAGGCAGCGTCAAACCTTCGCTAGCAGTAAAAGCTGTCGCATTGGGAATCAAAGTAACAACAGTTGGAACCTCTTTTAAAATAAGGATCTCAGATACTTCTTGATCCAATTTGGTTGACTTTATAGAGATACTAACTAATTTTGTACCATCAACAGCTGTCGAGGGGGCAATATAAGTTGCGCTGTAAGTGCCATCACCATTATTCGTCACCTCTCCAATTTGACCTTCGGCAGTAGTTAAAGCTAGGGTGTCATCTGTGACCAGTTCACCTTCATCTTGAATGGAAATGGTAATTACACTTTCTGCTTGCCCATCGGCCAAAACCTCTGCTGGGTCAAAAATCGTTGTAATACCCGACAGCATCACGATTACATTGGCTTCTAGTGCTTCGACGTCCAACGCGGTTACGGTATATGTTTTCTTACCTTTGACTTTGTTGGTTGCCTTTTCAGTTACAGTAATAACAATCTGATCACCGACGTTGGTCCGATTAGATCCAAAAATATCGATAAAACTGGTGGTAAAAGTCCCATCAGTTCGAGTATCAGTCTTTGGCTCAGTTAGCCAGCCAGATTTAACTCTTTGGTTCTCCGTCACAACAGAATAACCTATTCCAGCTATGGTTCCGTCTACATTTTTTACCGTGCCTGACAGCGTGAAAGAGTCAGTTCCTTGCGTCTGTCCAACTTGCGGAAGTAACGCAGAAATCAACG
>CAYVHK010000141.1:0-12287 GCA_964451145.1 uncultured bacterium
GTGTTATGCTAACATAACCGAGAGCTATTTGGCCCAATGGAAAATAAATACTAGCTAATTGTACAACAATGCTAAATAATGCGATAATCAATACCCAAAAGTTTGATTGGATGCTTTGGATTAGCTTATCTTGTTTGTGCCTCAAACACTGAAAAATTGAAATTAACTGACTAAATATCAAAGTGGTGCAAGTAACAGTTTGGATCGAGTTGCTGCGGCTGTTGACCGCGAATGCATAACTGACTAATGTAATTAACGAAATAATTACACCTCTCACAATAAAGTCCGAATACGCTTGTTTTTCCATAAATGGTGGGACTTTATTGTGCCTATATTTTCGTAAATTACCAAGGTTTTTGTTTTGAATAATGGCTAGGGACGGCAAGGCGATAACTAGTAAATTCATCCAGACTAATTGTGGAAGGTTTAAAATCATCGGAAATCGACTGGGGTTGAAGCAATATAAAACTAACCCAACAGCTACGGTCAAAACCTGAGCTGTAACGCAAGATAGGTACCAACGAACCCAATCTCTGAGATTAGTATAAGCTTGTCTCGCTTTTAGTAAAGCTTGCGAAATGATACCAAACCCTGATTTATTAACAACAACACCTGCCTTACGTTGTAGCAAGTGTGGTACATTGTTATCAGCCCCAATGAAACTAAGATTAGCGGCTCTCATTGTTCGTAAGTCGTCGCTAATCTGACCCCAGAAGCCGATATTGTGATGATGCCTCTTTAGATGTTGGACTATATTTCGTCGTTGATCGGCCGTGGTTTGAGAATAAACTAACAATAATTCGACCATAGAGTTATATTGTGCTTCGTCCATGACCGATAGCTCCTCACCAGTTGTAACGGCGTTCAGATCATGGATTAGACCTAGTTCGTACGCTACCTCTGCAGCTTGATCAGAAGATAGATCGGATATCATCACAATTTTCATGCCCGAAGCTAGGCAGTCAGCAATGGATGATTCAACATCAACATAATTAGGTTGTCGAAAAGCAATTCCGCCCAAAAATGTTAAGCTTGACCACATGTCTTCTTGTGTGGGCCGAGTTGTGAAGGTTTTAAAACCGAAACCGAGAGTGTAGGCTGGTTGTGGAAGTCCTTTTACCCCTATTGTAAACTGCCTAGATAATTCAGATATATATAATTTTCGATCAGCACTTAATTGAACTGGTACTTGGTTTAACTGAATATCTGAACTTGCGTGTAAAATTTCATCTATCGGTCCGAATGAAAGTTGCAGAAACTCGCCCGCCGGGGCATTATCCGATGTATTGGCCATTAAGAGCAGAGAAGTGTATGGGTAATCTTTAGTCGGTGGTAGTTGAGCTACTCGCTCATAAGCATCATCATACATAGCTAAGTTAATCTTGTGTTTTTGAGCAGAATCTTTAAGTAGTTCATGTAACGAGTTATCGATTTCTGGGAAAATAGTGCCGTCTTGGGCAAAGATAGGTAGACTGGTATGGTTAATACATTGATTGGCAGCCCAAAGCAACCAAGGAAAAGTTGAGGGGGTTTCGATGGTTGGTTCAACGTCTGTTGTTTCTTCTAAGATAGGTGTACTTTTCAATTCCTGTTTTTTTGAATTTTTGTATTCCAAACTTGGTTTGTCAATATATTCTCCTTCAACTACGACGTGAGAAATTGAAAAATCACTCATAGTAAAATTCCCAATTTGTTGCACACAAAGAGTTGTTAAATTGCTTAGCCGTTCAACATCAATTAATTGTCGAATTGACACGCCATTCTTGAAAATTTGGTAAGCAGATTGATTTAAACCTACATTTATTAAATACCTTAAGTCAATCGGTATTGCAACTAACAGGACACTGTAAACAAAAGATAAATTGGATAGAAATTGAGAGTGAAATTCACCAGTAAAAAGGCTAAAGGGTTTGGTCAGATAGTAAAATGAGAATAAGATTACTGATAGTAGTATGCCTATTAGAGTAAGGTTTTTTACCAGATAATTACCTGTATTTTCGGCATCTGATTCTAACTCAGTATTTTCTGAATTGAATCTCTGAAAATACTTATTAATTTGTAATTTTTTTCCAGTTTCTACTACAACAGCTCGTCCTTGACCATCAACAACATAGGTTCCGCCAAACAGTAAATTTTTTTGTTCTGTTATGGGGTTATCGTTAGATTCTGATAAATCAGCTGTTTTAGTGCTAAACACTGACCGACGAAAAATAGAACTTTCGTCGGCAACCATTTCTTCAGTTTCAACAATACGTGCGTCGGCGGCAATGTATCCACCGGCAATCAACAATAGTAAATCACCTTGGACGACAGTATGAGGCGATATCCAAACAATTTTCCCGTCTCGCATAACCGGTACTTGTACTTCTGATGCAGACCAAATCTTTAGCATATTTGATAAAGATTTTTGTCTTTGGTAAAAACGTAATGAAAGCTTCAGTATACAGACAAAGCTAACAAAAATTATGCTGAACGTGGTTTCTTGTGGAAATAGTTCTTCTTTCGATAGTAGATGAGGAGAAATAAGTAAGAAAATTAAGCCTAAGTAGAGAATGAAAAATGAAATTTGTTGATTACACCATCCCATAAAACTTGCGCCGGTAGAGTTTTTTCCGACAGGGCTATTTTCTCCGTTTTTTAGTAGTCTTCTCGTAGCTTCTTCTGATGACAACCCTCTTTCCAAGTCCGTATTCAGGTCGTGTAAAAGGTTGGGGATCGTCTTAGTAGACCAATCTGTCATGTCTGATAAACAAATATAGTTAATAATAAAAAATCAGAAAATGGGTAAGTTATACTTCCCGTTGAGATTAATGATTAGTCTCAACAGAAGAAGTTGCATGTACTTCTGCACCATCTGCATCTACTGTAAGGATTTTTGTTTGGCAGCTTAAACCATTTTTTTTAAAAGCCAAAAACATTTGGTCAGAGATCTTTTTCGTGTTTGATGATGAATGCGCGTATGCAACCATCGTTGGTCCCGCACCACTTAAAGTAACACTCAAAGCACCAGCTAACATAGCATTTTTTTTAACCTCTTCGAAACCTGGAATTAGTTTGGCACGATATGGTTGATGGATCTGGTCTTGCATAGCTGTCGGTAATAAATCTAAGTTGTTGGTAGCCATTGCAGCTACGAGCAAAGATGATCGGCTAATATTAAATATCACGGTTGGTAAATCAATTGATTTAGGCAGTACACTGCGAGCAGTTTTGGTCGGTAGTGTGAAGTCAGGAATTGCCACTATTAATCGCAATTCTGGAGGTGGTATTAATTTGATGGTTTTGACTGATGGTGGACAGCCTGTTTCTGAAATTTCCATCCCAGAAACAATTAATCCACCTAACAAAGACGCAGAAACGTTATCAGGGTGTCCTTCAAACTCGGTGGCAAAAGCTAAAATATCCGAATGACTGAAAGAGGGTTGGGTACCAAATCGCTGTTGGCAAATAGAGTTAGCCGTTAGCAATCCTCCAAGAATAGCTGTTCCACTACCTCCTAAACCTCGGATAGCTGGTATTCCATTGTCTATCGTGAGTCGAAGACCTGCTGGTTTGTAATTGAATTGATTGAAAATTTTTATTGCTGCTTGATAGGCAATATTACTTGTATCTTTGGGGATTTTGTCTGCGTCTTTTCCCCTACAAATAATTTCAGTTTTATTATTTATTTCTTCTAAAGTGACTTTGCTGTGTAAGGATAATCCAATTCCCAACACGTCGAAACCAGGACCCAAATTAGTAGTACTTGCTGGGATTCTAGCTGTAGCTGAAAAAAAAATGTTTTTCATTTTCTTGTTCAATTCTATACTTCATAAGCGAGCAATGGCTTGTTTTATCCGCTCTAAAGCCAATTGAATGTTTTCTATCGAATTCGCATATGACACTCGTAAATATCCTTCCCCCATTTTACCGAAAGAATCCCCCGATAGAACTGCAACACCTGCCTCATTGAGCAGATAATTAGCCAACTCTCCACAAGACAAAGGCAAATTTTTAACATTGGGAAAAGCATAAAAGGCCCCGTGAGGCTCTCGGCAACTAATTCCCTCAATAGAATTTAGACCATCAACAATTACTCGACGTCGGCACTGAAATTCATTGAACATATGATCTATGAAAGATGATGAGTTGTTCAAAGCTTCGATTCCAGCAAGCTGAGTGAAAGTTGCGGTACAAGAATTAGAATTAATCATTAGACGGGTTATTTTTTCTGACATTTCGGCAGTAGAAATTCCGTAACCTAGCCGCCAACCAGTCATAGCATAAGTCTTAGAATGACCATCTAACATAATAGTTCTTTCCTTCATACCTGGAATTGACAATATGCTTTGATGTTGTCCCTCATAAACCAAGTTGGCATAAATTTCATCGCTTAGTATGTAAAAATTATAACGTTGTGCCAATTCGGCAATAATCTCTAAATCACTTCTTGTCAAGATACCACCGGTTGGATTTTGTGGCGAATTAATAATCAATAATTTCGTACGTTCAGAAACTAGGTCAGATAAATCTTCTATCCGAAATCGGAAATTAACTGACTCTCTGAGCGGTAAAGGTCGAGGTACAGCTGACAAAAAATTTACCAAAGATTGGTAGAGTGGAAACCCTGGATCTGGATAGATGACCTCATCACCAGAATTGACACATGCTAGCATAGTAAAAAAAATGATAGGCTTCGCACCTGGGGTGATCGTAACTTCCGACGGATCGATTAACACGCCACGGGTTTGGCTAATGTGATCAGCAACAGTCTCTCTTAGTTCGGTCAAACCGGCAGAAGGAGCATACCCTGTATGCCCGTCTTTCATCGCTTTATAAGCAACCTGACAAATATTATGAGGTGTTGGGAAGTCAGGTTGCCCAATTTCCAAATGAACTATATGTTGTCCTTCAGCTTCTAATTTCTTAGCCTTAGCTAGAACTTCAAATGCGGACTCAGTGCCCAACCGATCCATCCGTTTTGCAAAAAACATAAGGATAAAGGAAATTACTGAACAAATTTCATGATGACAGCATTCTGCCCTGTGATCCAAACGTTCTTGTCTTCGTTAGTAAAGACATCATAAGAAAATAACTTACCAGTGCTTTCGTCGGTCCAAGTTTTACCACCATCAATTGTGTGTAAAATGACGTTCACCCCCATATCACCACCCACAGCCCAGCCCGTTGTATTAGATATGAAGCGAACACTACGCAACTTTTCTTCGCTACCACTATCCATAGCTTTCCATTCTTCACCGTTAACTGTTGAGAATATTACCCCGTTTTCCCCCACAGCCCAACCTGTATTTTTATCAATAAAATACATGTCTTCCAAGATATCCTCAGTATTGGTAGGTTGTTTTGTCCAGGACTGTCCACCATCAATGGTTTTTTGAATAAGTGTTTCTTGCCCTTGATTAGACGGTGTGATTCGCACACCAGCTACGTAGCCGGTATTTTTATCCACAAACTGGATAGCACTGTAAACACTTGTATCATCATCGCCAAAACCACTGGCTGTTTGTCCACCGCTTAATAACTTCCAGGTTCGCCCGCCGTTAGTAGTTTTTAGGATAGTTTCACCCTCGCCAGCGACATATCCTGTTTGAGTGTCAACAAAACTGATGCAAGATAAACCATTCCCAATTTTGCTGGTTTGAGGTTCCCAAGTTTTACCACTGTCCGTGGTGGCAGCTATTAATCCATTTGCTCCAACAGCCCACCCATTTTTTTTATCCACAAAAAAGACCGACTTCAAATCACTTTCAAAAGCTACATTATCAACCTTTTTCCAAGTTCTTCCGCCATCAGTCGTGTGACCAATAGCTCCTGGCTTTTCGTATTCAAAAGGGTCAGAGCCAACAGCAAATCCTTCGGTATTACTAATAAAAGAAATTGAAAAAAAGTCGAAGTCTCCCACTTGTTGAAGGATTTGCCATTGACCAGCCCAACTTGGTGCTAAGGCACTCATCCATATGGAGAAAACCAGGACAAGTAATACTATCTTTATTGCTTTCATTTTATTAGATTCCTTTGTGTGAAATATTGACATTTGTCTAGTATAGCACTGGCCGAAAAGTGTGTCAAGATCAAGGATGTAGCATTATATTAGACCCATTTAACTAGGAGGCCCTCCCCAATAGCCCATACCTGTTTTAAGTGCTAACATTTGCCATACAGCCGTCATAAAATACTCACCTAAAATCAGTCCCAAGAAAAAAGTCTGACCCCGCCGAAATGCTCCAAACCCACCGATGCGCAAAATCAAAAGTTTAATGCTCCATCCGATTAAGGTTGAAAACCAAAGTCGAGATGGAGCCCAAGTAACTCCAAGGGCATAACCAAGCGGATGAAAAGGCCACCACAAAAATCTTTGTCTCATTAACAACAAAAATGACATGATACTACCACCAACACCGGCACTCAACATACCTGAAAAATTAGGGGGCGATGGGTTTAGTATTTCGCTTGTTGCCCGCCGAATTGCTCCTGGCCCGACGTTAAAAATCCAAGGAGTCAAATTAATTGCACCTCGATCATGTATCCAAGTTAGTGTAGTGAAAAAAGTAACTATTGCCGATAAAACCACTGCCAATAACATCCACTGAGCCAATTTCATTTTTCGAGCTGGTAATTGGTGGGTATCGGACAATCGAAAATTTTGGATAGAGTATGCCATCAGAGATTGTGATGACCAGTTATAAATTGATGAGCGATCAAAACTCAACAAAATCAGATTGCGTGCTCCTAAGGTACGACTGCCGAAAATCATACGAAAAAAATTAAAGGGGGTGAAACCAACATTGACTAGTAAGCAACCAGCATTAGAAACGTGCCAAGCAGCGGTTGTCGCTAAAACCCACATCAAAAAAATAAAAAGCACAACAATCCAGATAGACATTCCCATGATAGTAGCCAAAGTACCCATAAATAAAAAACCACTAACCATTCCTAACATAGCTGAACGGTAAGACAAGGGCTCATTATCATCATTAAAAGAGCGTTTACCTATCGAGGCCCCCAAAGTATTTTGCCAAGTGGAGAGTAAATGACGTCGAGCTTGCCAAGCAGACACTATTGCTAAAACAAGAATGGCTCCCATCACTTGTTGTTGTGTATTGACACGAGTGATAGAGAAAGCTGAAATTGCAACTTCTTGAAATTTATAGAATAAAAAGAAAAACCAGATGCTAACGGCAACATCAGGAAGTAAAAAGTATGTCACTCCAACTACTGACAGGCGTAGTCGAAGTAAGAGAGGCCATCCTTCAACAATTGACCGCCAAGGCTTATTAGGAAACAAATGTCGAATTGAATAATCGAGCGGAATGTTTGGAATAAATGGGTGAAGCAGATGTAAGCCCCGAATCAGGTGGATTATTATAGAGAAGGTTAGGCCAAAAATGAATAGCCGATTACGAAACACGGGTGGAAATGCATGTGAGTCCAGATCTGTTTGTGTTAAGGTGGCTCCTACATGTACGAGTGGGAAAGAGTATCGAACGCGTTCTACCCAATGATGTCTTAAAATAATTGCCCAACAACCAACGGAAAAAAAGAACGAAAGACCAAAAATAGTGGCGATAGAAACTGGTTTAATCCAAATAAACCAGGGAATATGCTCATATTGATCAATACCCAGCCAGAATTTATCCAGCGCTAAATGATCAGTGACATACAACCAATCTTTTAAATGTGGAAAAATTAACTCTGCCCACTGGTTTTCTGGTGTAGAAAAATAAGCTGGTGCAGCTAGGTATGGGAAAATGAATTCCATTAATCCATAACCAGGTACAGAAGCAGCAGCGGTAACCATGGACCAACAAAGAGTTAATTCCGCAGTCGAAAAAGCTGATGAATGACCAAAACAGGATAAGAGAGGATTGATAAAAATAGCTAAAACTGCTAAGAAGAAAACGCTGCCGACAGGTAAATGATTTGCGATGAATTGTCCAAAACCATTAAGGTGGATGTAACCGTAAAGGCCTGTTTGTAAAATGACCCATATTAAAGCGATTGGTATAACTCGGTAATATCGAACTGAAGTCTTGGTTAAATGTGGATGTTGCAAAAAAACTTTCAATTTGTGCTTAGGAAATGGACTTTATATATCTTTTAAGTAGAGGTATAAATTTATTGGAGACACCTGTAAAAGCGAGTTGATGTAATTGGTCAACGCTGATCCACTGGTAACCAGTCCAAGAGTTGATCCAGTTTGTGAGGGCTATGGATGGATTAATCGATCCTAATTTGAGGTGACAAATAAAAATTTCAACAGTAACTTCAAAGTGCGTATAGGCGTGTTTAACTTGAGTTAAATATATCGGTAGATTTTTTTTTAGTGTCAAAGAAAATTGGTCAGACACAAAATTTTGGCAGGCTAGAGCTGGATCAATAAGCAAATCGATTTGTTGATTGGGAAACTCCCAAAGACCACCAAGTAACCCATCTGGTTGACGCTGAACTGTCAATATATCCCTTGTTTCATGATTAAAAATAACCGAACAGACTAAACGTTTTTTCGGTCGTTTCTTTTTTGATTGTCGGATTGGAAAAATACTCACATCAGATTTTTGTTTAGCTTGGCAAAATTGCTGTACGGGACATACTAAACAAGTTGGTGATTTGGGGCGACAGACCGTTGCACCTAATTCCATTAAGGCTTGATTATGGTCTCCTGGCTGATCGGTCGTGAGCAGTTGATCAGCCAATTTTTGAAATACTTTATTGAACTTAGGAATATTAGTTGGCTCAGCCCGACGAACCAAACGTGCTAAGACACGTTTGACATTACCATCTACAGCGGCTACAGGTTGACCAAAAGCAATGCTTTGTACAGCAGCTGCAATATAATTTCCGACGCCTGGCAGTTGACGAAATTGCTGGTAATCTCTCGGTACGCGTCCTTCCATTTCTAAAACGACGATTCGGGCCGCTTTTTGTAAGTTTCTGGCACGCGCGTAATAACCAAGTCCCTCCCAAACTTTAAGCAGGTTATCAAGATCAGAATTAGCCAAATGATCAATGGTCGGAAACTTAGCTAAAAATCGGTGGTAGTAATCGATCACCGTATTAACTTGGGTTTGCTGAAGCATTACTTCAGAAACCCAGATGGAATATGGGTCACTCGTCTGTCGCCAAGGCAGATGTCGTTGCTGGATGGCGAACCAATCCAGCAGATTTTTCTGAAACGAAGTGTTCATACCTAATGAATGAAGTTTATCAATACTGAAAGGTTAGCTTGTAGTTGAACATTGACGGGTAATAGAAAGAACCTCTTCTGCTACCACACCATTTGTACCAATACCTTCGCCATTGGCGAAAGTTGAATTACCTTGCCAATCGGTAAAAGTGCCACCGGCTTCTTCGATAATTGGCTGAATGGCAGCTGCATCCCATATCTCCATGATTGGATCAATCATTACCTCTACACGACCAGTAGCCACCAGCAGATAACCATATCCATCACCCCAGGTACGGGTAATATAGGCTTTCTGCTCTAGTTGGTCGTAAGCTGTTTGCCGATTACTATGCCGAAATAAATCGATTTGCGACGTAGTTAAACAGCCATCAGTTAACGATCTACCTGAAACTTTAGCTGGTATAGGTTCGCCATTTCCTATCAAATGCCAAGCACCTTGGGCTTTACTAGCGTAGACAGTTTCATTCAAAGCAGGTAGGTGAATAACTCCGACAACAGCTTTACCTTGATATTCGATGCCGATTAGAGTGCTGTAAAGCGGTATACCACAAATAAAAGATTTTGTGCCGTCAATAGGATCTAAAATCCATCGATAGCCTGAATCACCTGACAAATTCTCTAATTCTTCACCCAAAATAGCATCTTGAGGAAAATGAGTTTGTATTTTCTGCCTCATTGATAGTTCAGCTGATCGGTCAGCAATGGTAACAGGCGAATCGTCAGGTTTACGTTCGATTGCTAATTTCGCACCTTGAAAATACTTAAGTGTAATCAATCCAGCCTGATGTGCGATTGACTTAGCTAATTCAAGACGGGAGCTAATTTCTGTTATTTTATTCATGATATATCCTTATAATCAATTTCTAGTATTTGATTTTAAAAAAGAAATCGGTACATCGGTCGGTTGATGGAAATACCAATTAGGCTCCAAACACTACCAATAATGAATTCACCGAGTATTAGGCCCAGGAAGAAGGGGGTAGCCTTTCGATGTGTTCCCATACCACCATGTTTTAGGATAACCCACTTTACGACAGAACTAACTAAAATTGAAAACCAAAAGACGTTCATCGACCAACTACTGGAAATGGCAAATCCAGCAGGGTGAAGTGGCCACCAAAAGACGTTCATTCTCATTAACATGAGCCCAAAAGTCAGGCCTGATCCAATGAAAATAGCAATTATAGCGGGTATATCAGGAGGGCGTGGAATAGTCAACCAACTTTGCAATCTGCTGAAAGGCCGATTGGCAAACCAATGCCTAGCCCCTTCTAAGTAAGACACGTGATAGAAAGACCAAAAAGTTGAAAAAACACCGACACAGATAGCGATTAGCATAGCAATTAATAAACGACGATTATTGATCTTAGACCTTTCAGCCAGTTTGAACCCCTCCAAAATATGGGGCATTGGGTGACCTCGATAAGCTCGATTAAAGAAAAATAGGTAAGCAAACATGGTTAGATTATTGGGACCAAGTAATCGTGTTCCAAATATACGAGGCATCATTTCATCCGGGCCAATGAAATGTAGATCGTGAACGGGTGATCCAAGTTCAGCTCGCATTCGTGTCACCGCACTCGAAATGGCATAATATATGCCGAAGAATATAGCAATTACCCAAATAGACATTCCAGCTGCATTACAGAACATAGTTATGACCAAGATCGACATAATCACTCCTATAACCATCAGTCGATATGACATTGGTTCCTGACTGTCATCGATTTTCGGATCGTTGTGCCAAACTTTTCGAAAAACTTTTTTTAGATGTTCTCGAGTCGTGTAAATAGCGATTATAAACAATCCGATGTAAGCCCCAAAAGATTGTTCATCAACAAAAGGGAAATTGGGCATAGCTCGTAATCCTAATGCGTCCCCAGCAATTCGTTCAACTTTCCAAAACAAATAGAAAAACCAACAGGAGAAGGAAAGATCCAAGGGAATAAAGAAAGCCAAACCAACAGCAAATGGAAAGATCGCGACTGGTGTCCAACCGACAGCACTCCAAGGCCGCTGATTGAAAAAAGGTTTTAGGTCATAAAGTTTACCTCCTAAACCCGGCACATAAGGAAATAGGTGGTGTAAGCCATTGAGAATATCAATAGTTCCAGCAACAAAGAAACCAAGCCAAAGAATTTTTTGGTTTAGTACACCAGTTAATCCACCACCAGCAGTCATCTCAAGGGGCAGTTGAATAATGGGATAACTCAACTTTTCGTTCTGTGTCCACTGTTTTCGTACCAAACTGTTTATGCAAGCCATTAGAAAGACCATTACTGCTAGAAATCCACCCCAGACCAAAATTGGTGTTAGCCAAACCTGAATGATTTCCCATCGATAAAAAGTAGACTCTCCCCTATAGTAATCAACTAAAAATTCCTTGTCCTTAACAGCTATCCAATCTGGAACAAATCGATGAAATAACCCAGACCAATCGTTTTCTGAAGTGGCGAACCAAAAAGGGTATGGGATCATAGGTATTAGAACCCTCATTACATCGTGTCCAGCTAAGGAAGAGGCAATTGCCAGCATAATGTAAATAGTCAGTAATTCGCTCTGTGTTATAACCCAACTATGGCTTATTTTTGAGAGAAACCAATTAAAGCTAATTAAGATGAAAATACAGAAAATGACGTTGTAGTAGAGGGAAACTGTTGTTGGAAAACCTTGATCAGCTGAATCAATAATCCAGTAAGTATTGGGAATGATTAGTAATGTACCGAGGAAAATCGACCGCCAAGTTATTCCGAATGACAGTCCTTTTTTGCAGGATGGCACGTTTTCAGACATGGAAAAATTATAGCCTATTGGATAACGGTTATCTAGGTGTATGATTTACTACTTTAAAATATATGAATGTAAATTTTTAATTGTTGTTTCTTTTACAGTTTTTGGTTACAATCTGAGTGTCTCGTCATCATTTAGTTAAGGTGTTTTTAAAGACTGATTCGGCTAACTGTATAACTGATTAACAGTAAACTAGAGAGGATGTAACTTGTGAGCCAGCCTGTTCGACGCACTGAGATTTCGGATCAAGCATGGAAATATGCCCACCAACTCATTCCTGGTGGGGTTAATAGCCCTGTCCGGGCATTCCGAT
>CAYVHK010000142.1:0-434 GCA_964451145.1 uncultured bacterium
GCGAACCTTTATACCACCGTTAATCGCAAGTTTAGTTGTCATTCCTGTTACCTCGTTTAAAACTTTATTACACTAAATTTCTGTACAGCTTGTTTTATTCAAGTGATCAAGGGGCTCCAGCGGCACAAAAAAGATAGGCTTACTATTAATCCCGCAACGAGTAGTTATACCAAAATAAATCGTGCATCTTCATAATGTGGTTTAACACCGGCGAAAAGATTATCCAGTAACAAACCATTCCAACTAGTGCATTTGTGTCACTTCAAATCGATGGGATATGTTTATTCACAAAATCTTCTGGAAATCCGTCTAAAATACTATCCAAAAAGCGAAGAAAGTAGTAGTAATCCCAGAGATCACAAATTGATGCCACCAGCATCTCGTAAGTCTGCGCATAGTCCCCAGATGACAGGAACCACACCATTCAATATTCA
>CAYVHK010000142.1:444-12163 GCA_964451145.1 uncultured bacterium
GTGGTAGGTAAAGATAGCTAGTGTGTGCAACACCGCATAGGATAGGAAATCGAATATCAAACCTATTACGATCCAAGTACATAAAGAAAAATTAAATGATCGATCACGACCATCTTTTCATTTTGCCACTACCTGTCTCAAGTGAAGACAAACCATACCAGATAGGACATGAGCAGGAACCATCATAGCCATTTAATCGAGAGAGCTCACAAACATTCCTATCAACCACTCGATGTTGAAGACACGCTAGTATAGTGTCGTTTGATGCCAAACAAGGTCTATTTCTGAGTAGTGATAGGGATAATGGTCAAGACAACTAATGCAGAGAAGGTCAAATTTCATATGACATTGGAACTTAATCTATTCAGATTAAATTCATTCTAATCCCTCGGCTTCTTCAACATTCCTGTTATTTTTTATCTCATTCCATGTATTCTGTCCAAAGGTACCCTATCGAAGAATTTCCTCAATGACTAATTGTTGAGCAGACATCTCTTGATTGGCTGATTCTAGCCTTTCTCGACTTGAGACTACACAAATTGCACCTTTCGCAAAATTATTTTCCAACAACTCCAGTAAAGATCTTTTTACTTCTTGGGGGGTTACACGCCGAAGTTGCGCATAATACTGCTCACGAATTTCAGGTGTGAGTCCAATGAGATGCCGATATAAGGCTTGACCAGTTGCGACTTCCGGTCGAATAGGTCGCTCGAATTGCTTAGCCGTAGCTATAATGGCCCGGTTAATAACAGTTTGAGTCCATTCCACTTCACGAATATAGTCAGCAACACCAGAAAACACCTCAAGTGTTCTGCTGATGTGTGGATCGCGGTAAGAACCGAGAGTAAGAGTACTACCAAGTGGGTTATAAGTGAACATAGCACCATAAGCATTACCCCTAAATCGAATTTCATTCATGATATATTCCAGCCGGACCAGGTGCGCGCCAACTGTTAGAGGGGTTTTATCCGGATGAGAATAGTGTGGTGCAGAGATTACTTGAGCACAATGAGCGACTTGGATTGGGGCAGCTAAACCTTCACATGGTGCTGCACCATACGGTTTAAAGTCGGTAGGCGCATCATTAATAGATTCACTACGCATATTAGATATCCAGCCTTTTAAAGTTTTTTGCACTGTTTTAGCCGAATTTGTTGAGCCCGTAAAACTTGCTGTCAATCGACCACGGACCAGCAAAAAGTCGCGTATGGATTGGATCTGACGTATTATGTCTTCGTTACATTGATCAAAGTCGTTATTAAATTCCTCTACAAGTGACAATTGTGGTAATCCATAAACGATTTCAGACAAATATCCTTCTACTGTTAAACCTCGTGCGGCATGGCTGGTTGCTGTCCCTGATCCGTCATAAACCATGTTGGTTCGATATCTAGCTCGTGCCTGTTGTAATACATCCTGTAACCGGTTTTTATCACTTGGATCAACCGAAAAGAGCAAATCGTGTAAGACTTCCAAAGCTGAGGACATTTGATTGTCTAATGCCTTCAAACTAAATTGAACATTCCAGAAAGAATGCTCCGAATTGTCAACACAAGTGCCAAAATCAGTTCGGCAGGAAATTCCACCGGTATATGCTGCTGACCGCTGAGCAATCTGTTCATAATTCATTCCTGCGGCTCCCATTTTCCGAATTGATTCGGTGTACCGAGGCAAATAAGGCCAGAGTTCAGATGGCATTCCTTTTAAATTGAAGTTTAAAACTAAATAATTTACCCCATTAGCAAAGACATTGTTTTGTAAAAATTCGACACCATCAATCATTTTCACTTCTGTTTGGATATGTGTGAGTTGATTTGGCAGATCGCTAATTTTTAACTGTGGTAATGTCGCTAGTAATTCAGGAGAATTAGGTTGACTGTTTAATTCATCAAGTTCCTTCGCATCAGCAGAAATTTGTTTAACCTGATTATTACTAAATTGACTACGCACTTGTTTCATACGTTCAGCAAAAGCTGTATCTATTTGGTACTGCATCTGGCCATCAGGTTTTAATATAGCGGTAAGGCGATGGGAATTTTTCAATAATCGAGAACGTATTAGTTCATTGAATAGTTGTGGATTGGACTCATAACGACGTTTGCAGTTAGACAAATGTTCATTCATGCGTAAGAAAATCAACGGATCCTTATCATAGATCCATGAGTTAATTACCCGTCTCATCATGTGTAGTGGAAACATTGACTGAATTTCGAGATAGTGATACGACGATTGCTGAAAGGCGGCCTCTATTCTTTCAGGTTCAATTTGACTTTCAGCGATTTGAGCTAACGTTTCAGTGGCTAATTGAACAAAATTATCAAGATGAGCAGATTCACTACCCTTCAAGCCGATGCTAAACGTGCTCTCTTTACCTATTCCACCTAACCCAGAAGCTATAATATCGGCACCCAAGTTTGAGTTGATAATCGCTTTTTTTAACGGGGCAGCTTCGTTACCCAGTAAAATGAGACTGAGAATATAAAGTAAGGCAACATCCTCAGGGTCAGTTGCATCGCCAATTAACCACTCGATTGCCAGATATGTTTTTTCTTCAGATGATTCATCCGTGCCAATCGGATATGTGTCGACTATAGATCTAGGTTGATTCCATCGCACCTGCGTTTTGATTTTTGTATCAACATCGATATGAGTAAACATGCTGAGCTTGTCAGACAAAAATTCAAGATACTTCGTGGTTAGTATATTGCCATAAAGAAAGAAGTAGCTATTACTTGGATGATAATAAGTACTATGGAATTTCTTCAGATCTTCATAGGTTAGGTCAGGAATAGCATCTGGATCACCTCCGGATTCTTTGCCATAGATCGTATCAGGAAGTAGTGCCCTCGAGATTGATCGATAGAGTCGAGATTCGGGGTCCGAAAACGCGCCCTTCATTTCATTGTAGACAATACCTGTTATAGTTAAATCACCAGTCGGATCCTCTGGGTCAAGAGGGGCAAAATGGTGTCCTTCACGTCTGAAAGTTTGTTCGGTTAACAATGGATGAAAAACTGCATCAAAATATACATTCGCCAAGTTGAAAAGGTCCTGTTTGACGTTACTCGCCACCGGGTAGTATGTGCAGTCGGAACCTGTCATGGCATTGATAAATGTTGCCATACTCATTTTTATCATTTCAAAGAAGGGCTCTTTTACCGGATATTTTTCAGAACCAGCCAAGACTGCATGTTCAAGGATATGGGCAACCCCAGTATTATCTGGTGGTGGAGTTGGAAAGCTAACTGAAAACAAATTCTCTGTATCCATATTGTGAAGATGAAGCACCCGTGCTCCACTTTTTTTGTGCTCAAGCTGATAAGCTACTGAACGCAAAGCCTCAAGAGGTGTTATCTTCTTGACTAAAAAACCACAAAAATCTTGACCTGAATACATAGTTATTTCTGGAAGTGTTGACATTCTTGTTTCCTTTTACTATCTTAAATCTATTCTACGAACCAAAGCCCAAACATGCTGTAATTATTAACAGCTTTATTTATATTTACCAATTAACAACAATCCACTTTTTCTTGGGTTCTTTAGTCATACAAAAAGATAAAAAATGATGATCTTTTTCCTGTTAATTGCCACGATATGATTTCCTATTTTACAGATTCAGATTATCCACAGGTAGATTAAAAACAGGATCAAATTTCCCTCTATTTTAACAGATGCTTGTTATCCTGGCCAAAGAACTAATTTGACTAACACTCCAGTAGTACTGGGTCGAATTGGTAGGTTGTGGCCCAGATGGATAGAAGACGGTACAAATAATTTCCGACTGTATAATCAAGTTGTAAAATATAAAGAGAAAAAGAAGATGAACTGGCATGATTTCGTCTATGGACAAGATGTTCATTGGAGTTACTGTAGTCAGGCACGACGATATTGTTCAAAATTATAAGATGAAAAACCGCAAATCACTAAAGGCCAAATGTTTTTTCAACCATTACATTATCTAACTAAGAAAAGGATTATGAAATTTTAAATTGACAACGACTGTCCTATCCCAAAAAACTCTAAAAATCACGAAAATCTAACTGGAGCCAATGAGCAATCGGGAAGGTGTCAGGTCATCAGTTCTTACACTTTTCTTCTATAGTGTCGTTTCATTTTTTCGATGAATAGAGCACAACCTTTTCAGTTGAATGTTATTTTTATGCTTAGTTGATGGTTGCATCTTTGGCTTGTCGCTGTTTAAATAATATGAAGGTAAATCAGGTTATGCTTAATTACTAAAGCATTATGGTTGACAGTAAAGTCCTATTTGGAAAATTGATCTTTGTGATTAGTGAACTTACCATTCTACTGATAGTAGTTGAATAAGGTAAAATAAGGCAGTAATTAAATAAAAAATTCGATAGGGTAATTCATTCGAGATAATCCTAAAATTTGAATTAAAATCTAGTTAGTGAGCTAAGTTGATAGATTTGAAAAAATTGTTTTTCCCTCAACACGTTTATAACCAGACATTTTGAATCTATTTACTATCCGTCTTCCGAGTATTCAGAAATTCTAGCATCTCAGAGTAGTATTGAGCACTTTTCTCACAAATGATCGGAAAATTAGAATCCATTCAAAAATCAAAATCCAATTCAGTGTTATGATTAAAACATGGAGCACAAAAAGGTTATGAATAAATCGACTGGACAAATTGGGAATCTAAATTTGATTGAGAATTGGCAATCTATTGCCAATGGTGTCTGGAAATCTGAAATCGGAGATATGAGTAGCGAGAAACGCTATATTAATTTAGCGGCAGAACCGCCTCGATTAGATCGGATAAATGCGCTGTTGCCTACCGATTTTCCTTTTTGCGACCTAACTGCGCCGTCTTACCAAGATAAAGATGGGCGGATTACCATTCGCATTCCAACTAAGGTAGATGAACAGCTCTACGGTTTTGGGCTTCAATTTGATGGTCTTAAGAAAAACAAAACGGTACTTACTTTGAACACAGATCACTGGGGTAAGGGGGGTGGTAGAACTCATGCGCCAGTTCCTTTTTATATCTCAAGCAGTGGTTATGGTGTATTCTTCAATACTGCACGTTTTCTGAAAATATATTGTCAAATAGGCAATCGGAAAGATTCACCGAACAATCCTGTACCAGTAGACCGAAACCCAGTGTCTGGAACCGAATCAATAGATCCTTGGCAAGCTGTCCCTCAGGGTGATGCTGTGGAAGGACATGTTATTGGAAAGGGGATGGAACTTATCATCTTTAGTGGAACCAGTATGTTAGATTTAGTTCAGCGTTATAACCTCTATTGTGGTGGCGGAACCTTACCACCTTTGTGGGGCCTGGGATTCTGGCATCGCGTGCATGCGGAATTCGACGCTGATCAGACCGAAGCTGAGGTCGCTGCGTTCAGTCAAAAACGGTTTCCCCTAGATGTTATCGGTTTGGAACCGGGATGGATGAGTTCCTCCTACCCTTGCACTTTTGAATGGCAGACGGCCCGATTTCCGGATCCAACTGAATTGGTCAAGCGCCTTCTGATGCAGGGAGTTCGCCTCAATCTCTGGGTTAATCCCTATATTTCTCCGGAAAGTCGAATTCACGACGATGTATATCCATACTCCGGATCACACTTGGTTTGGTTGGGGCTAGTTCCTGATTATTACATGCCCCAAGCTCGACAATTGTTGGTTGAACAACACACCAAGGAACATTTAAATATCGGCATCAGCGGCTACAAAGTAGACGAGGTTGATGGATATGATTTTTGGCTGTGGCCTGACCACGCTACATTCCCTTCCGGAACATCAGGGGAAATCATGCGCCAGACGTATGGTTTACTGATGCAGCAATTGCTATATAAGAATTTGTTTAAGGTAAACAACCAACGTACTTATGGCAATGTGCGTTCCAGCAACGGAGGAGCTTCTGGATATCCATTTGTTATTTATAGCGACTCTTACAACCATGCTGAGTACATTACGGGAATTTCAGCGGCCAGTCTCTGTGGACTTTTATGGACCCCTGAGATACGTAATGCCGCCACGGCACGGGAATGGCTGAATCGAATGCAGACTGTCTGTTTCTCGCCCATGGCCAAGCTAAATGCTTGGGCTACTGGACTGCAGCCATGGAGTTTTCTAGAGGTAGAGGATGCAGTCCGCCAGGTTATTCAGCTTCGTATGCGTTTATTACCCTATATGTACAGCGCGTTTGCTGACTACCACTTTAATGGTGTGCCACCTATGCGGGCGATGATACTCGAAGATGACAAAAACACTGAAAACAAAAGGGTGACAAATGGCGAACTCGATAGTGAAACTAATCCTTATGCTATGGGAAAAGTCATTGAAATAACGGACCAGTTCATGTTCGGCCCATCAATTCTGGTTGCACCCTTTTATGATGAAAAAGCTACTAAGCGACCAGTACATTTGCCGTCCGGCAAGTGGTATGATTTCTACAGTGGTCAATACGTTGGTTCTCGTACAACCGTATTGGTGAAATCTGGAGTTTTGAATGATCAAATCCCCTTGTTTGTAAAGGATGGAGGAATCATACCTATGCTGAAAAAAGATATTCTGAATACTGAGGAGGCTATAGGTTGTAACTTAGAAGTACGTCATTATGGTACTGCAAACGGCATATTTCAACTTTACGAAGACGATGGCAAAAGTTTTGATTACGAGCAAGGATTTTACCGCATTCGTACTCTATCGGTAACGGATCAGGGGTTAACCGAAGTTATACACAAGGATGATGCAACAGCTATGTTTGGATCTGTTTCATTGAGGCGAATGAGCCAAATATGATTGATCCGTTTTGTTGCTAATTGAAGTCGACTGGCATTAAATACGTATGTAAAAATAAGTTAGTGAAGAATAATTGTAGAATCACCGCACGGATCTATAAACACAGAGTTAAACAAGTGAAAACCCGAATCTCGATCGGAATTTGTTTTACATAGTAGGAAAAATATTTTTCTGCCATGTTTTTGGAAATTCTGTTTGTTTAATAAGCATAATAGTGGAATACTGACAATTAGGCACAGAATATGAAAAAACAAATCCTATTTACTATGATGGGAGGATTTATCCTTTTTATTACGACCACACAGCCCGTTGCACACACGCTTAAGATTTACCTTCTTGCTGGCCAATCGAACATGCAGGGGCATGCCAATGTACGAACGCTTGACCACATCGGCATGGATCCGAATACGGCCCCGATCCTCGAGGCAATCTGCAATGAGGATGGTACGCCAAAGGTATGCGAAGATGTTTGGATTTCGTCGATTGATACAGCAGAACAGGAAGGTGAACGATATGGTCGATTGACCGTAGGCTACGGTGCCTCGGGCCATGGTGTAAAGATTGGGCCGGAATTGACCTTTGGTATCTACATGCAAAAATATGTTGATGAACCAATTCTACTTATCAAGACTTCTTGGGGTGGCAAGTCTTTGCATACAGATTTTCGTCCACCAAGCGCTGGCCCATATGAATTCAATGATCAACAGTTGGAAAAGTTCAGAAGTCAGGGGAAAGACATCACTAAGGTTAGGGCCAATCAGGCAAAGAGTACTGGAAAATACTACCACCTGATGATAGCATATATTGAAAAAGTATTGGGTGACATCGAGCGTGTCTATCCGGCTTATGACATTACGTCCGGCTATGAGCTATCCGGTTTTGTTTGGTTCCAAGGTTGGAACGACATGGTCGATCGTGGTACATACCCAAATCGTGGAAAGTCTGGTGGTTACAATCAGTACAGTGAAGTACTCGCCCATTTCATACGGGATGTACGCAAAGATCTCGGCGCGCCGAATCTACCCTTTATTATTGGTGTTATGGGTATTGGTGGTCCGATCACAGAATACGGACCGGATCAGAAAAGATATGCAGATATTCACAGAGAATTTCGCCAAGCTATGTCTGCCCCAGCAAGGTTGCCCGAGTTCAAGGGCAATGTCAAGGCTGTGTTGACCGAAAACTACTGGGATCTTCAGCTTGATAAACTTTCGTTACGGATGAATAAAGTGAATAAAAAGCGTGAGAGCCTAAGCAACGAAAAAAAAATCAGCGCTGAAGAGCAGAGGAAGATTGTGGAGGATTACGAGGCTGAGATGTTCACTAAGGAAGAAATCCATATTCTAGAAACCGGCATCTCAAATGGAGCCTATCACTACTTGGGTTCCGCCAAGATTCTTGGCCAAATCGGCAAAGCTTTTGCCGACGCAATCAATGATAGTGCATACTAGTTTAAACATTACATCAGAATTATCAGTATTGTATCAAGATAAAATTAAAATCTACTAAAGTTGACGGTCTCATTCTTTTTGGGTTTCTGAACCAACAGCAATTCTTTGTTTAATTGTTCAATTCGTTTCTATATCCACCACTGACACCTAATTGGTTAAAATTTGACCTGAAATCTTCAGCGATGAAATTATCACATTAGAAAACCTAATGGACCAGATATGACCAACAATGAGTCAAGTTCAATAGTTATTCTCGGAGCTTCCGGTAATCTGGCGCTAACCAAGCTTTTACCTTCTTTATATACTTTATTTAGATCTGGAGCTTTGCCACAAAATTTTGCGATTTTCGGGTATTCAAGGACACTAATGTCTGACAAGGAGTATAGGGAAATTGTCAAAGATAATCTCAGAGACAATATTGATGAAACCCTTTTTGATGAAAAATTTTTAAACGAGTTTCTAAGCAGTCTTCACTATTACAGTGGAAACTATGAGTCAGTCGAAGATTTTATTAGATTCCACAACGCATTGAATGATATTTACAAAAGCTTTCCAAGCCAACCGACTGTTTTGTATTATTTGTCTATACCACCATCCGTATTTGAACCTGTTATTAATTCATTAAGAGAATGTAAAGCAGTTTCCAAGGGCGATTTGTCAACGTCTGTAATTGTTGAAAAACCTTTTGGCTATGACACCGAATCAGCAAAAGCTTTAGGAAAAACTCTTGATCAAACTTTTGATGAAAGTCAGATTTATCGTATTGATCACTATCTGGGAAAAGAAGCGATAATGAATCTTATGGTCATGCGATTTGCTAACTTGATATTTGAACCCGTCTGGAACCGTAACTACATAGATTCAGTTACTGTTTCTTGGGAAGAAGATAAAAACATCGGCTCACGCGGCGGTTATTTTGACAGCGCTGGAATTATTCGCGACGTAATTCAGAATCATTTACTACAGATTTTAGCTCTCGTAGCCATGGAAAAACCGAGTAGTTACGACAGCGAAAGTATAATGGCTGAAAAAAATAAGGCAGTTAAATCTATAGAGAAAATTACCTTAGAAAATTGTATTTTAGGTCAGTATATAAATGGTGTGTGTGGGGGCAAACCAGTTGTCGGCTATACAGATGAAGAAAGCGTACCAAATGACTCGAGAAGAGAAACATTTGCCAAAATAAAGTTTGCAATCAACAATTATAGATGGAGCGGTATACCTTTTTACCTTCAGGCAGGTAAAGCACTGACAAAAAGCACAACTGAAATCATTATTCAATTTAGAGAGGTCCCAGGCGATATATTTCCTTCTCCACATCATCCCAACAAGTTGGTTATTGAAGTTCAGCCTGATGCGGGGCTAAAATTTTTTATAACTAACAAAGTACCAGGAAAAGGAATGGTTCTTAAGGATGTCGCACTCGATTTTAGTTACGTTGATGGATTTAACAAAGCAATACCGGGTGCTTATGAAAGGTTGCTATTGGACGCAATTCAAAGAGATAAGACTCTATTTATTGGTTATGACGAACTTATTCATTCTTGGGAGATTTTTACACCCATTCTCAAAGAAATTGATTCAGGAAAGGCTGAGGTATTTCACTACCATGCTGGCACATATGGTCCAGAAGAGGCTAGCCGAATCTGATATTCCTATATCTTCCTGTTTTTGTTTTAATCAAGATAAAACTCGATAATAATTCGAGAGAAATGCAAAGGGTAAATATAGCTATAAACATTCTTACCCGGGTTTTTACCTTCAATGTTCTTAATTACTTCTATCGTTGGTTCGCTCTTTTTAGAACTCAAATAGAAAATTGGTTCCCACATTTTCTGCATGATTTTAGGCTCATTTACTTTCAAATTCGGCTGATTATGTACTGCTGCAACATACCAAAAGATAAGTTCTGTGGGGTTGGGTAATTGATCTTGAATAGTTTAGATCGAATTCATACTTGGCAGCATTGCCCAACAATCTTGATTTTTTGAAACATAACTTACATTTACTACATCCCACTTCAATTTAAGTTCAGATGTTCAGTTAGCAACGCGAAAAAATAGAAAATATTGACAACGACATGGTTGGATGTATTTATTCGACCCCATTAAACAAACAAAACTTACCTTTACTACTATTCATGCGAATTATTCAGCGGCGTTTGGAAAGATAAACTCTTTCTGTCAACCAGAGGGATACTCTCGAACGAGAATTGGTTGATCTAAACTGTTCGGGTCAACAAGAACGGATTGTTGATGAATGATTATTTAGATTTTCATTTCTGAATCCTATTATCATTTGAGCTCAAAAAGCCCCAATTCCTTGACGACCTGATTTCACTTTCACTTTTAGTAGATTCTGCCCACCGTTATTGATAATCTCAACTCCATCATTACTAAAAAGTGTGGAATCTAATCGTCGATAATATCCATCAAGCGCTTCCATCGTTTTAAGGTCA
Source organism: uncultured bacterium (assembly GCA_964451145.1). Lineage (GTDB taxonomy): Bacteria > Poribacteria > WGA-4E > WGA-4E > UBA9662 > TMED15. The sequence goes on from CAYVHK010000142.1 coordinate 11,128, forward strand.
ATATTTTTCTTCGCTTGCCCAGCTTGCAAAAATTTAGGGTCTATAGTCATGGGGTTTGAATCAGAATTGTGAGGTTCAATGTTAAAATAAATGTTATTTCTGAAAATAGTATTGATTCCTTCCGAATTACTGCCCCACCTTCCTCTTTCTTCAAAGAAAAAGATATTGTTTTCAAACCGTGAGTTGAGCGGTGTTCTTCCTTCAGCAAAAACGGAAACATTTAACCCCTTTTTCACGTAGTGAGTATTGTTGTAGATATGAATATTCTGCGCTTTTTGCTCACTTTCAAAACCATAGAAATAGATACCTTCCTTATCATTTTAGCTCAAATTATAGCGAATAACTACATTTCGGTTCTTCTTCTTCATAATTCCGCAAAACCAAAAATTATCATGACTATAGTTGTACTGGATAAACGTATTGGCACAATTATAATCGGCGTCAAATCCTCCACGATCCATTCCTCCCTCACCTACGTTCCCATAAGCTTCATTGAACTGGATCTTGATTCCATCCGTATTGAAACAAAAAATGCTATGCCCAGTACTATATCGACTACTATTAGCAAGAATATTGCGTTCATAGATGGCATTCTTACTGACACGTGCAATAATGTTGTTTCGCCCTGTAAAGTCGACATGGTTATCGGCGACATATACATTCGTCCACAGGTAATGGCCGATCACATCATACTTCCTAAATTCAATTTTCCCGCAAGAGGATGAATTACCTATACCAACCCCCCCGACACGATAAATTTGGTTGTTCGTGATACGAAGATCATGGAATATTGACTTACTCAATTTCTTGATATGGATATGAATTCCTCCGCGTTTCTTCCCACCGACCTTTCCGTTGATGTCGTGTATGTAGCAGTTATTGATATAAATGTGTTCGTATACTCCTTCCTTACCATCGGCTACGACATAGATGCCAAATAACTCTCCTTGATCCTCATCAGTTCCGTTTGAATTGGTAATTTCGAGTCCATTTACTTCCCAAAATGAAGGATTACGCAAAAGCAGCCCGGCCTTTT
>CAYVHK010000143.1:0-12119 GCA_964451145.1 uncultured bacterium
TTGCCATTATGTTGTTGATTGTACTGGAGATGAAGCGGGCCTTTTTGATAGTTTGAAATGCATTTTTTGTTTTTTTGTATAACGAAGTACCTCAAAGGTAAAAGTTAAAGAGGTCATGAAGAGTAAGATACCTGAAAAATGGTGGCTACTAGCAATAATTATTCTCAGTGATCGAGGGAGTCTTTCTCCCAATTGAAACTCGCTATACCAAGCCCCAATGCCGAGAGTCATTTGCAGAATGATCATTGCCCCCATTATCATTGCCAAATTAATAAAACCCGATAAATTAGATAGATGAGAAAATACTTTTCTAACAAGAAGAACAATGTGCAGTGCAACCAAAATTGCAACCAAAATATGAATTATTAGATATTGGGTAGTTTGGCGAACTATGGCTCCTAAAACTAACTGAACATATATAATGGCTAAAGTGAAAATGCTTAATCGACTAACTTGGATGGGTTCGGCTGTTAAAATTTGGCTTTTGGGTTGATAATTGTTCTTAGAGGTTGACAATGTCAAAACGGCAAAAAAGGCTAACGAAACAGGAGCAAAACTAGCATGAATAATGGCCAAAGTCACGCTATTTTCAATTACTCTTAACCCACCTAAAATACCTTGTATGATAACGAAAAATAATGATAAAGCCGACAGCCACTTTAAGAAACATCGTTGCTTAGATAGCCAAACAGAAAGCAATGTAGCAATCGCTAGTAAACCGACGAATGAACCCAATAATCGATGAGAATGTTCAAACAAAACACCGTGTACGTATACTCCTAGATGTCCATCTTGGTTTGGCTTATTCTGATTTAGGATTGTATAGAATCGGTTGTTTTTATCATCAGTGATTTTCCAGACTTTTCCTAGCTTAGATACATGGATTTTAGCTGTTTCGGACAAGATGTTTTCATCAACTGAAAGTGCTTTCTGAATAGCTTTAGTTACAACGCCTAAGTTCAAATCATGGACTAGATTGTTTGGAATTGTAACTAGCAATCCACTAATCATTCGGTCTAGAGGGTACAAAAACATATTTTCTCCGAATGTAGTCGGCCAATCAGGAACAGCCATACCCGCATCCGTACTGGTCACCAATCCCCCAACAAAAATTAGAATAAGCATAGATAGAAGGGTGCAAAGTGCTAAAATATAAGTTGGCGGATGATATCTTTTCATCGGTAGGCTACCAATGCCCGAAAAGCGACACATTATATCACTGATGGGAAAACGAATACAAGAATAGTTGAATTGAATATAGGCCCATGCTATACTGTCGATCATTTATTTGACCTTTGGTGGGGAGGAGTAGACGTGAGTATTGATAATGGCATCATTGATAAAAAACTTGAAGAACTTGGCATTCAACTGCAGAAACCGGTTAAACCGGTTGCCAACTACGTAACGACGGTTAAAACTGGAAATTTAATTTTCACTTCTGGTCACGGACCGATCGGGGATGATGGTAACTTAATCATCGGACAACTGGGGACCGACATGGATATTGATGCTGGTTATCAGGCTGCACGTGCTGTTGGAATCGGCCTTCTTAGTACTCTGAAATCGACACTTGGTGGTGATTTGGATCAAATCAAAAAAGTGGTGAAATTAGTCGGTTTCGTCAACTCCTCTGCCGATTTCAAAGATCAGCCCGCCGTGGTGAATGGAGCGTCGGATCTCTTTGTCGAAGTTTTCGGTGATAAAGGCTGCCATGCTCGTTCAGCGGTAGGGATGGTCCAGTTGCCGGGTGGGATTGCGGTTGAAATCGAAATGATTGTTGAAGTTGAATAGCTAATGCCCAAACAAGTTATTAGCCCAAAGATTCGGGGCTTCATATGTACTTATGCGCATCCGTGCGGTTGTGCCAAAAATGTTGAAACTCAGGTCGAATATGTTCGGCAATCCATCTTGCCACAGAAAACCGGCTTGAATGCTCTGATTATTGGTGCTTCGACTGGCTACGGGTTGGCATCCAGAATTGCTTTGTCAGCTGGTTATGGAGTTAATACTATTGGCTTATTTTTTGAAAAACCACCAAACGGGAAAAAAACTGGCACAGCTGGTTACTATAATACTGTCGCTTTCCACCAGTATGCAAAAAAGGAAGGATTAAAAGCATTTAGCATTAATGGGGACGCTTTTTCTGATGAAATCAAGAATCGAACCATTGATTTGATCCAGAGAGAACTGGGTCAAATTGACCTGGTATTTTACAGCTTAGCATCACCTCGACGTATTCATCCTCGGACAGAAGATGACCACCGTTCGGTACTGAAGCCAATAGGGAAACCTTATAATGATAAAACAATCGATCTAATTAAGGAAGAAGTGGTTAATGTTTCAGTGGAAACAGCCAATTCCAAAGAAATTGCGGATACAGTGGCGGTAATGGGTGGTGAAGACCTAACCTTTTGGGCCGATTATCTGTTAGAAAGTAACTCCTTGAAACCAAATGCACAAATCATTGCCTACTCCTACATTGGTCCTGAAATAACGCACCAAATTTATACCAGTGGTACTATTGGTCGAGCAAAAGACGATCTGCAACAACATGTAGATCAAGTCGATCAAAAATTGAACCGAAAAATTGGTGGTAATGCATTTGTTTCGGTAAATAAAGCCGTTATCACTCAAGCTTCTGCTGCCCTTCCCGTAATTCCGCTTTATATTAGTATTCTTTACAAAATCATGGATGCGAAAGGCATCAATGAAGATCCAATTGCTCAAATTACCCGTTTATTGGCAGACTACATTATGTCTGATCAAAGTCCAAAATTAGATGATCAAAGGCGTATTCGCTTGGATGATCATGAACTTTCAGTTGCAGTTCGAGACCAAGTTAAACAAGCTTGGACGCAAATCAACACCGACAACCTGTATCGGTTAGCCGACTATAAACGCTATAAAGTTGGTTTTAGGAACCTATTTGGCTTTGAGGTTGATGACGTAGATTACGATCAAGCAGTCGAAACTGAATTACTTTTGCCTTAACTAATCTGTTTACTCAGTCTAGATATGCAAACTCGTCTCTCTGAACTTTCGGTGGAGTTAAAAATTGCTGTCAGTTTTTTTTTGTTATCGATGGGTTATGCTTATCTATTTGCGCAAATTAATTTGCAAGTGAATACTCGACCGGCTGATGGGGACACAACTGGTTTGGCAACCGTTCAAGACATTATTGTAACTTACCATGGAGATCAGAATAAAACCTTATTGGGACAGAAAATTAATGGTACTATGAGACAGTATTTGCCCGATGAGGAAGATAAAATTGCGATTGAACAATGGATTGCCAATGGCCGAACAGAAGAGGAATACACTAACGACGTCCAACCGTTGATTGATGCTTATTGTGTCAGTTGTCATCCCTACGGCGATCAACCTGATTATCCATTGGAAACTTACGAGCAAGTATTTTTATCAGCTGAACCAGACTCAGGCCCATCTATTGGTAAACTAGCTCGCTTCACTCACTATCACGCTTTTGGCATGGGCATCTTTGCTTTTCTGTTGAGTGTCATCTTTGCTTTCACGGCTTTTCCTTTGTGGTTTCGTACTTTTGGGGTTGCGTTGTCTTTCTTGTCAATTTTCCTAGATATTACTTCTTGGTGGTTAACCCGTTTGATCAATCCTGGTTTTGCTTATGCTATCTATTTAGCGGGTCTGATGACTGGTATATCCTTTGTTATCATTATTTTTGGCTCGCTTTACGACCTTTGGCTTCGATCTACAGAAAAATGAGTCTAGCTCCTTTTCATCTAGTCATTTTTGATAACAATGACCTTGGTTTCTAAACGATTACCTGCTTGAATAGCCACGAGATAAATATCACTAGCTAATTGTTCTCCAATTTGATTTCGGCCATCCCACCAAAAAATGTGTCGGCCTGAGTTTACTATATGTTGGTTGACTAATAAACGTTGTTCTCTTTCGCTGGTATCGTAGATCGAAATCGTAATTGGTACCGATCGGCTTACCGAAAACGAAATTGCCGCTGACTGCTGACGACCCGGTGAGAATATACGAGGTTGGCAGATAACATTAGAAAACTCTAATTTGTTCTCTTCCTTTGGTTGCTTTGGTGCTAATCGATACCGGCCTAATCTTTGAATTGGTACTGATATTCTGTTTGGCGATTTGGTTAATTCTGTCGTTCCACCAATATATTTCCATTGGTCTCCTGACCAATGGAATATTCCTGTTGCTTCGGGTGAAGTGATTTGAAAAGATAAAATAGCTGGCTTATGAGGCAAAAAAGTTAGGTTGGTTGGTTGAATAAGATATTCGTTATTTACCATTACTGGATTGATAGTAATAACAGTTGGTGTTTCTATCGAATTCGGAGCCACAACTATGTGAACTTTTTGGTTTTGACTATGAGTAGTTGAATTTAACAGGCTGTCCAATTCAGGCATAAAAAAAACTTCTACCTGATCTTGGCTTTCATGACCAGCATAATCTACTACTCGAATGCGAATAATATGTGCTCCGACTAGCTTCGGTACTTGCCATTCATTCAGTAAGCCTATTCGTTTCACAGGATTCAAAAAAGGTTGTTTTGAAATAGGCGACCAGATTGAGTTCAAGTCTTGGTTCGACTGTCCATCGCTTGAAGTATATTCTAATTTATATAGTCTGAAATTCTTGTCAGTTGCAGTTCCCCTAATGCTTACTATTTGACCAACTTGTTGTCCAACAGTTGGGTTGATGATTGTAGTTTGAGGCTTTCGATTGTCTACCGTTACCAAAGTCATATAAATTGAACTATTACCACTCTGATCTGTTGCCTCTAACAGGATCTCAAAATCAGATTCTATATCTGGTGTTTGCCACTCGATCAATTGTCCAAAATCAATGGATTGATTTCCTTGCTGGAATCTCAGCAAAGTAACTAGTTGTTCGTCAACTGATTTGACTTTTAATTCAAATTTTTCTAAATTTTTGTCAATTACTCGTCCCAAGATTGGGATTTTTCCAGATACGAAACGGCCTGGGGTTGGTGAAGTGATTTCAACTATTGGGGCCAAATTATCGATTATGACATAAACGTTTTGACTCGTAATATGACCGATTTTGTCTTGTGCTTGTAAGCGAATTTGGTAAGGTCCATCGACTGCTGGTAATTGCCAAATGCTTAACAGCTGTTTTTGCCGAGCCAATTTAGGGTTGATTGCCGGAATTGGATTCCAATTTTCTCCATCCACAGTTGACCGAAATTGGAGTTGAAAATTGGCGAAATAAGCATCGTCGGCAGTTCCGGTAATTTCAATATTATTACTAATAATTTGGTCTGGAATAGGAGTTAAGATTTTAGCTATTGGCGGTAAGTTATCAATAAAAACTCGTCGGGTCACAGTTTGGGATTTATTAGCCCCGTCAGTAACTATCAACTGGATTTGATAAACTCCGTCGGTGTTAGGTGTTGACCAGTTGGCTAATAAACCATTCACTTGAGAAATAGTTGGTTCCTCGACGATAATTGGTTGCCACGCTTCATCAGCTATTCTTTTGAATGCCAGTTGAAATTGTTTCAAATTTTCGTCGCTGGCAGTACCAATAATTTGAATTGTACCGTCAATCATCTGGTCAATTTTGGGTAAGGTAATTTGGGCGACCACATCCATACTATCAACTACTACGTTCACCACTAATTGTGAAGATAAACCAGCAAAGTCGTCGGCTTGAAGTCGTAATTGATAATTGCCACCATTTAAGTCAATCGTATTCCACTGCGCTATAATATTTGTTTCTTCTACCTCTATAGAATTTGTCCAAAAGAATTGCCAATTATCCTTAGAGAAGTCAGAACGATACGATAATGTATATTTCTGAAGATGATCATCTTTCACACTGCCTAAAATTTGACTATTTTGTTGACTAATAACTTGAAAATTTGAAGGGCTTTGGAGTGTGATTATTGGAGGCTTATTATCGATAATTATGGTTTGCTGTCGTACCGTCTGATATTGATGATTGTCAGTGACAGTTAACTCAATGATGTAAGAACCATCGACTAATACAGTAGTGTCCCAAGTTGCAATTTTCTGATTTTCAATCTTATTTAAACCGAACCAAAGTATTTGCCAATTTGATTGGTCTGTAGATCTGAACCGAAGCCAAGAAGATTGAATTTCTGCTTCAGGAGCCGATCCTATTTGGATGGTTGCAAATATATTAACTGTTCCAGAAACAATATTTTGGATCGGTTCTAATTCTACTTGGGGTTTTGCTGTATGATTATCCAATTGTAAGACGATAGTCTTGGATTGGCCTAAATTACCGGCAATATCTTGAGCTCGAATTTGTAAATCTATCAATCCATCTATACCTTTGGTTTCCCACAAATAGGTGTATGAATTATTAGAATCCGAAAAATTCAAGTTAGTCAACCAATCAGACCAAACCCATTGCTTCATTACATGTCGCTGGTAACCCAGCTGTACTTTTTCTAAATTCGTTTCTTGGATTAAAAATTCAAGTGGAATACTTCCACTAGCTTTACTTTCTGACAAGGAAGATTTAACAAATACAACAGGTGATGTGTTATCGATAGTCACATTCAGTTTTGCTTGACTGTGGTGTTGTAAATCAAATTGTCCATCCAAAGTATCAGTAACATCCAATTGCAGAATATACGAACCATCTGGAAAATCTTTTGTTTGCCAAGAAAATAGTGTTCCACTATCTATCGATTTAACTGCCCGATGGATAATTTTTCTAGCACCTGATTGAGAAAAAATCTGCATGGTGTATTCTGAAAAATCACTATTATCAGTGGCTATACCTTGAACTTGAAAGAGACCATTTATCATTTGTTGGTTAGGCGGTGAGAAAATTTGGGCAATTGGTGCTAAGGAATCAACTGTGAAATTTGCGTGGGCTCCAACAGTATCAACATTATTTTCCTGATCAATAGCTTGTACAACGAATTGGTGAGGTCCCTGGGCTAAACCAGATAGTACAACCCGATTTTCCCGCCCTGATTCACCAGTTAAGAGGAAATCATTTTGGTCAATTTTGTATTGATACTGAAATGACTCACTACTTGCGTCCCCGCCCACAAATTTGAAAGTTACTGTGGTTTCACCAACAACAGGATTTTCTACTGGACCTTCCAAGATTCGAGTAACTGGTGCTATTCGCTCTTGTTTGAAGGAGCTAATACCCTCTGCTGTGCCAAAAAGCATTTCACCACTATTAGTCTCTGTGATAGCAAACACATTATCGCTATTCAATCCGTCAGTGGCAGTTAATTGCCGTATTACTCGACCAAACTTTACAATACTAACCCCCTCTGATGTTCCAACCCAAACTTGGTTTTTAGTATCTCTGAACAGAGATTGAATGTTATTATCGATTAAACCTTGATTAGTGGTATAATGCTTAGTAACGATTGATGTTTCATTCAGAGATAATAGGTAAATACCTTGATTAGTACCGATCCAAAGGTTCCCGTCCATTTCCAAAAATGTCCGTATTTGACCGAATTGTTGACGGGCAACTTCGGTTAATTGTTTTTGGGGAGTCGCAGTCGGCTCATAAATCCATAGGTTGCTTGGTAATTTTTTATTGCCAACGGTTGCCAGCCATAAACGTTCCTTATAATCAATCAGCAAGGTTGTGATTGCTCGCCCGATCCGATTTTGTACTGATCTCAGTATGACTACTTTTGAATCTAAAGTTTCTGATTGTACAGTCAGAAGTGTAGGTAAAAAACCGGTAGCATCATTTGGTAATAACAAAGCAGTTGAAAACCAAATCTGTTGATTATCATCAATGATCAATGCTTGTGTGCTTTCAGTTCCGCTGGGCAAAGCTATTTTTTCCCATTTTTGACCATCAAAGACTAATACACCATTTTCGGTGCCAGCCCATATTTGTCCTTTGGTAGTATAGGCCAAAGATCGAACAGAAATATTGGAAATAATTGGGAAGGGGATTTGAGACACATGGGAAAATCGCTCATTTGAAGGTCGAATAATAATTCGGCCAATTCCATTATCAGTTCCCACCCAGATATTATTTCCTTTACCTTTAACAAAACAGATTACCCGGTTTCCAGCTCGCTCAGTCGTCTGAAAGGTTCTCCAAGACAAATCAGAAAAACTAATGCCATTATCACGTGTTCCAACCCAAATGTGGCCAGAAGATGATTCACTGATAGCCGTAATATCATTACCAGTTAAACCACTGGATTTCGTTAAGTGTTCAATCGCAGATTTCTCGTCCGTATTAGTATTTACGAGAAAAATCCCCTTATCGGTACCGACCCACAGATTTTGTTTTTGGTCGAGATGCAAAACTTGAATGTTAGCTTCTGTCAGGTTAAACCAGTTAAAATTCTTTTTCCAAGCCTTGCCGTCATATACAACCAGCCCTTTAGTAGTACCAACCCAAATTTGTTGTTGATCACTGGCAATAGATTGAATGCGACCATTAGGTAATCCATTTTGCGTACTAAATACTTGCCAATTTTCACCTTTTTCATCTACTAAGGTTAAACGTGCTGGATTTTGAGTAGTAGGATTAGGTAATTGGTGTGCTAACCAAAGCCGTCCGAGCATATCTTCGTATATATCAGTTATTTGTTCCGTTCGTGCTTGTTGCCATTTGATGTCCGTTAATCCCTTCCAGCTTACACCATCAGAAGTTCCCACCCAAATTTCACCATTATTTCGTTCCCAAACAGCTGATATATAGTTAGACAGTAAGCCTGTTTGCTCGCTATGAAAAGTGTGCCAATTCATTCTTGATGGATTGTTTTCCCATTGTCCAATAAAAAGGCCAACATTGGTAGCAACTAATAAGTCTCCGTTCCCACGAAATGATAAATCCTGAACGGAAACAATGGAAATAGGAGTTGTTGTTTGAGGGATTTTCAGAATGACATTATGCCAAAAGCCATCGAATCGAAGTAGACCTCGGTCTGTACCAGCCCAGACTTGTCCTGTAGGACTAATCGCGATTTTACGAATTTTGTTACTGACTAATTGGTTCTTAAAACGTGTGAAATTTCGCCACTGATAATTGTAACTAGAAAATACTGGCGGGGTTAAAAAATATGTGATGAAAAAGGAAAAAAAAAATAAATATCGATTTGATCTCAGAAACAGTAAAATCATTACCGAACCACCACCATTTTTTTTGTTTTTGAAAAGTCCTTTTCAGTATACGAATCTTGAATGTTGAGTGTATAAAAATAAATACCCGACGGAACGGGTTCTCCTAATGTATTTCTGCAATCCCAATGAGCAGCCCGAGATTTATCTAAATAAGAACCAGCAAATAAGTAGCCTAAATTTAAACGACGGGTCAACTGGCCAGTTAAAGAATAGATAAGAATTGAAGTATTGGAAGAATGAGCTAATTGAAAAGGTATCCAAGTTTCAGGATTAAACGGGTTCGGATAATTATGTCCAATTTCTGTAATAGGCGACGTAAATTGAAATGGAGCTGATAATTCTACAAAAGTTTCAGCTGATTGGTATGATTGGCCGAAGTGATTTGCTATCAAGGTCAGGTCAAATATATTGACTTCGCCATCTCGATTGACATCAGGGTTATAGTCCCAAGCCATAATCTTTCCATAACAACGAGCAACACTGCTTAAGTCAAAGATATCTACAATACCATCTATATTCACATCCCAAGGCTGAAATTTTTCGTCTACTAGAACTTGAGCTGAAATTATTTCGACCGGGATTTTAGTCAAGGATTGATCTAGCAAGACCAAATTCTCCAGCGAAAATTGGTAAACTCCCTTTTTCTTGGCACGACACAAAATTTGAATGAGGCGGCCATTAGGTTTAGAATAATCTTCGCCACTTTTCACCGCTATGATATTTTTATAGATACCTAATTGTCGATCTATTTGAAAGAAGGGTTCGTTTATTGGAGTTTTATCATCCTTCTGCAACTGAGAACGTATGGTACCAATAATCTCTGCATTTTTTGGAAAAACTTCATTGAAATGTGTCGTAGTAATGAAGTGTATAGCGGCTGGTTCACTCCATTTAATATCAAATTGGAAACTATCTAAATCTTTTACTGATTCTATCCAGACAGCAATAGTAAAATCCTCACCGGGTTTAACAGATTGCTGTTTGGGAGAAATACGAATCCGTCCGCTGAGTGCTGGTCTTAAATGAAACATTTGTGTTTGCGACCATTTGCCAACATGGTTAAAATTACCACTTCTCACTCGCCACCAATAAGTTGATGCAGGATCTATAGAGATTTCGTCCCGTAATATTTGTAGTGGTTGATCTTGAATCTTGATCCGTAAATTAGTGCTTGAAAGAGGCGTTATCATTTGAACTGGGTTGGAAAGTTCTATGTTAGTATCGACTTGAATAACAGAGTATAGATTTTTAGCGTCCCAAGATAGCTTTAGTTTTTCGGGAGAACTAAGTATTTCGCCATCTGGCGGTTGAAATAATACTGGAACAGGTTTCTCAGTTGACCACCAAGCAACACTGCCATCTTGATCACCTGCAGCTAGTAGATGTTCCCCATCTCGGGTTATCGCAAGATCATGGACAGTTTGCTTGTGAAATGAGGTAATATTTTGTCGAGAATGAAAGTTCATTAATCGGAGAGTCTGATTCAATTGGTTTTCTATAGATCCTGCGGCAGTTCCAATAGCAACTAAATTGCCACTTGGGCTGAATTTAGATTGCAGAATCGGGTAACCATAGAAAATGCTTTCTTCTTTTGTTTTTGATGATGGTTGCCAAAAATTAATATCCCCCGACCAACTGCCAGAGACAATGGTATGATCTGTTGGATGGAAATCGATAGTCCAAACACGGGATTTATGTTTACTGCTAGTTGCAATAATTTTTCGCAAGTTGATCTGCCAAAGGATAACTTTTCCATCTTCAGTACCAATTGCTATATACTTGCCATCAAAACTAATGGCTATGCACCAGATAATGGATAAATCGATCTGAAAATCACCTATATGATGGCGACTAAAAAGATCAAATAGGCGAATTTTGCCATTATCCATGCTTGTTACCAATAAGCGCCCTTGTGCGTCCAGATCGGTAGTAATTGTATTTTTTAGCCCTGTCCACTGAAAAAGGACTTCTTTGGTTTTAAGATTCCAAATGATAATATGTCCGCTTTGATCGACAGAACACAAACGACCATCGGATAGAAATTTTAGCTTTTGGATTTTGGATGAGTGAGCCGTTAATTTTTGCGAGATGCTCCTTGATTGAAAATTCCATACCAGTATATCTTGATCATCACCAGCAGAAGCTAAGATTGATCCACCATCATTAATGGCTAAAGATAAGACACGTCCTTGGTGCCCATATGATACGTATTGAGTTGGTTCAGAAATAACTATCACAGGAAGGATAGAAAAAACTATTATCAGTAAGAAATTCAATTTTCGAAGAAGGTAGTCCATTTGCCGAATCCAGTTTTGTGGCACACTATTTGCTATGAAGCTGGAAAGAGGATAGCAGACAGTATTTGTTTTTTGCAAAGATATTTAGCCCTAGAACTATTTCTCGATGTATTGGCCGATGCGGTGTATGCATATTTTAACTAGATTAGGATGTTGCATACAAGTCCGGTTGGACGTATGCTGTGATCTGTTGTATAATCGAGGACCATGTGCAAATCAGTGTATAATAAAATATACAGCCAACGAATAACGATCGAGGCACTTTAAGGTGCTGTGGATAATGTTGAAATAATAATGAATTTTCCCAGAGAAGAAGAATATGATGAAAAGAGGTCACCTAAAAATGAAGAGTGCTGACAGATGGTTTGCTAAATTTTCCCTGTTTTTTTTATTGTTTACTTTTTGTGCTCAGCTTTTGTTGGCAGAGGATCTTTTTTGGACTGGGGGCGTTGATGGTAATTGGGATGCCTTAGCCAATTGGGTCAATGCTGATGGGGTTGCAGGTCTAGAAGTTCCAGAAACAGGAGACACTGCTACTTTTAATCAGCCAGCAGCGCAATCACCAACAGCTATTCCCGCCACTGCAGAAGGTGTTGACATAAGAATTAGTTCTAAGGCTGATGCGGCGGAGGCTACCATTATTGAGCTTCCGGAATCGATAATAAACGATCTTATTTTGGAACCCGGAGCACAAGATATT
>CAYVHK010000144.1:0-12070 GCA_964451145.1 uncultured bacterium
CCCCATTTTCAAATTGAATCATTCCTTGGCCGATGGGATCTTCATAGACAATATCACCGTCTATAGTCTTATCACCGTTACGCAAATGTGCTGATACCCATTCAGCCTTGTGTTCGCTGTTTAGCCGAAAGATGAGATCAAAGTTGTGGCTAGCAGTATTGAATAGCGTCCCATTAGAGTAAATGATTAACGTTCGAAGCTGACCGAGTTCACCACTATCAATAATCTCCTTCATTTTATCGAAGCCTGTGTGCCAACGACGATTGGTACCTAGATTAAAAAACACATTATTGTGCTCCACCGCCTCCACCATTGCGCTTGCTTCATCCATCGAAGCAGCCATCGCCTTTTCAGCGTAAATTGCTTTAGCACCATGCTCAGCAGCATATATAACAATTTCAGCGCGTTGTTCCGGTTGTGTGGCTACACTGACAATGTCCGGTTTCTCCTTTTCTATCATCTCACGATAATCGGTATAGTGATGATCTATTGGTACATCGTAACATTTCCCAAATTGTGCCATTACCGTCGGTCGAAGATCCGAACAGGCAATCAAGTTTATTCGTTCGTCAGCATAGAAACCGGCTGCATGTGAATATGGCAGCCTAATTGCTTGGTAGTCAGGTACTTCGTTATCGATAAATGCACCCATCCGGCTACAGCCGATAATAGCCGCACGATAAGTTTTCATAATCGGTTCTCCTTATGTAGAAAATTTAAAGAAAATCGTCTGCGTGAAAAATGAGACGGTTTTGCCAGCTACTGAAGTCGTCCAATATAGCACAGAGATGGAATTGAATTCTGTTTAACTAAGTAAAAAAAGAATCTTAGAAGGACTTCTCTTTTTATGATTACAACTCTCAATTAGAGAATAGCATTCCACCTCAATATAGGACATAAAAAGCTGTTAGAACCAGCTCCCCTAAGATAAAATCATAAAACTCAATTCCACTAAACCAAGTTCAACAATCTGTTTTCGTGGAAAAATCGATAACAACGTCATTGTTTAAATTTTTAGTAATGTTTACCAAATAGTTTTTTCCCCAGACTCTAATTCCCAAGGTGTAGTTCGGGTTTGTAATTACTGAACAAACAGTATTTTACCGAGATAAAGATACAAATATCTGGCAAGTGTTCATCTTCAGATACTTGATTCTATCAGATTAAGACCAGAGGCTGTATACAGAAACCAGAAGTATGTAGCAGAAATTTAATCTGACTCTGTTTTGAACGACTTGTTAGTAATATTATTTCTCAGCAAATTACTCTGATAAAGTTTTTACCAACCACGGAATTGATCTTTCGCCGTGGAACATATGGCCTCCAGAGTAACAATGTAGATGCAGATTATCAGGAAAATCGAGTAGTTCATAGGCTTTTTGAACTATCGAAAAAGCTGGCTCATGAGGATAAGGTTTGTCATCAATACCTGATTCGATAAATTGCGAACGAGGAGCGATCAACGCCGATAAGTCTGGCAAGTCACAGACTAAACCTATGCCATGAGGATGATGGCATACGCAGTGGCGATGCCAGACGGTCTGTACGAAAGTGGTAAAGAATCCACTGAGAATCACCGCCTGAATTCGAAGATCTATAGCTGCTAGCACCTGAGTTAGCCAGCAACCACCGGACAAGCCTGCACATCCGATCCTTTTCGAATCTACTTCAGAAAGTTGACACAATACGTTTATACTTGCCATCAAATCAAAAATTCTCAGGCCGGTCAAATCCAATCCCATGTGATTAAGTCGAGCCCATCCAACCATGCAACCAGATGTTGCATGGTCATCTAGATGTCGTTCACCCATGAAAGCGTTGTCAGGAGCAAGTGCAACCACTCCTTGCAACGCCAATTCTCGTGCATATGGGACACCTGGAAATTCAGCCGCACCAACCACCCCCTCTTTCCCATTCATTCCATGCCCGTGGGGGCATATCACTGCTGGACGGGGACCTGGAGCATCAGGCACCAGCAGGTACGCACTGACCCAGTTGTTTGACATAGTCTCATAGACAATCTTGTCGCACCGATAACCTTTACAGGATTCGGATCTTTGAACAACCAGTTCAGGCGTAGGAATTGCGCCGAACTTGTTCAAACAAAATATTTCGCATAAGATACTCCGCAGTTTACGTCGCCATATTTCCCAATCTTTATGATCCTTGGACTCTGGATATGCATGACTTCTTTGGTAATCGAAAAACTTCGCATTGAAATATGATTTCGAATGTGGCTGAGCCGGTCTCGTTGACAGCTTGGGTTCGACTAATTCGCCCCCAGCCGTAGTTACTCTTTTCATGACGATCTATCCCTACTTGATATACTGGAATTTACTAACTACTGTTATACAGTTGACGTCTAGATACTTGGAAGGCGAACTGTGTATAAATTCACCTTTTTGTACTAATGGGAAATTCTAGTAAAAATATTCACACTAAGACTTTCTGATCTTTCAAGATTTAGTTAAAAATCAAATGTAGGATCACAACGAATCAGAATAATCCTGAAATCTCACCTTTTAGAAGAAATGAATCCTGTTTTTTGACTGACACTAATATCAGTAATTCACCCATAAGATATCACTTTTTTGAAGATCAATCAGATGTACAGTATTCCTTATAATCAGGGAAGTAGAGTAAATATGAAATTTGTAAAAGATCCTGTGAGAGGGTATAAAAAGTAAAGGAAGTTAGATAGCACCTATCTCTCTCCCCTTATATGTTAAGGTCAGATACATTTGACATGATGTAGGAACAGTTACAATCTTGCTCAAACCAATGACATAATTATACTTTTCACCAGCTTGTTGAACATTCACATTGGTCGATTTTATTGATTAAGACGTAATGTGATATTTATGTTGCACTAGGACTTAAATATTACAGACGAGTAATATAGTTTCTACTCTACTCTGATTGATCCTTCACCTGGTGTCGTGGCGAATAAAATCTTCTGATTCGGTAGTATATAGTCTGACTGCAACGATAATGTCCACGGTGCTTCACAACTTGGAGGACTCAAAGTGCAGATATTCAAACTGAATTTTTTCGAACCTTGATCTGATGTAAGACGGGGAAGTTCCACATTGGTATTGATACCATTGATATCCTCAACTTGTAGGAACAGTGAAGGATAAAATGGGGCAACACCCCGATTCTCAAGAAATACTTCCAAATTGTCATTAACAATGGTAGCACTGGACACATGAAGTGCGTAGCCAAGGGATAGTGCGGCCATTTTGGCTCGCTTTCGCTCATTGGATGAATTAAGTCCACCGGAATATACGGAAAAGTTCAGGAGCATTGAAGTGTGCGTAATACTGACGCAATCACCAAAGTCTTGGCTTTTGATACTATTGGTATACCCGTCCTCGAAGATTTTCTCCTGCAATTCTGGTCGTATCTCCCCGCCAACAGGAGCCTCACGCCAGACCTCCTCGGCTCCAGCCTCAACGAGGCATGGATAAAAGTACCAATCAACATCACCTAAAGTTGAATATGCGAAGGAATCATCGTGAAATCCGATTCTCAGATTCATACTGTCAGCGACCGGTTTTCGAACCTGTAGAAGCGTCTTATCAAAAGCTGCCGCATAAGCATTGATGATTTTCGATTGGAAGTCATCGTTTGGAAACCACTCGTCATGAGGCCACGTGTGCCACTCGCCCCAGAATCCGAGAAGACCAATCTGGACAACTGCTAGCCTAGGATCTCCGTCATACTCTGAGCCGAGAGATTCGATAAAGGACAACAAAGCTGACCGCAAATCTGGAATTTCATAATCGGGTGATCGGCCACCACCGTGTTCTGTATAGGACATCATCTCGATTTTTCCGACCAAAAAATCTGGCAATCCTGATTCGAGTGTTGGATAGTCAATATATGGCCTCAAAACCAATTGGTGTGCCCGTTCTTTCGCAGCCCGAAGTCGTGGTTCAAGACCAGTATCGAAAGTGAAATTGGAAGGTCCCGCCATTAAATCTGAAAGCGGGATATATGCAAATTCGAGGCTGTCGGGAAAATCAATTACAGGTTTACTCCACGCATAGTTAGTATAGAATCCTCGAAGTGGATTTTCTGCTGTCCGTTCAAGATTGAATGTGAACTGTATCTTCAAGGTAGGATTATTTACCAATAATTCATCAATCAGTTTTGATGTTTTTGCCTGACGCCCTTTTAGATGTGTGATAATTTTCTCTTGAATGTTAATCGAGTCATTGAAATCAGAGGTATTTCTCATATTTTCAGTTTTAAAAACACACCCTGTGACAACGCAGGACAACATGATAAAACAGAGTCCAAGAGTAAAGATATGTTTCTTCATGAGAGGTTAAAACTGTATAGTGTAGAAAGCATGATTCATGCAATCTTCGAGAATGTCAGAGGATATTGACTGGCTGATAATACCAATTTGACTGCACTATACCAGCGGGCTCTAAAAAATTGCGGGTTTCTAATAGGTGTTGGAAAACATAAGATGGAATTCCTAAACGTGTCCGCTTATCGATAAAGTTCGGTTTTTAAGCGGCAGCCTAACTTTCTTTCCTCCTCGTCGATGCGATTCTCTGAGTGCGATTGCTGTTTCCAAAGATTCTCTTCCAAACTCTCCTGAACAAAGTGGTTGCGTGCCATCCTTCAGATTTTTCACTAACCCTTCTATAGCTGATTGTTGTGAGCTTTTGGGTCTTTTGGGGTTTGGGAATTGTCGACGTACTGGCTCTTTTGTTTGTGGGTGTCTGGACCACATTTCAAAGTCTGCGTGCATATTTCTGGCGCTAATCCAACCGTCGTTACCAACAAAATCTATATTTAGCCAACCTCCGTGGTTTAAAAATCCTTGAATTCCATTCTGGTAATGGATCATTCCTGTGCCAGATAAATCCTGATCATCCTTTGCTGCTTCATCATTGTTCATCCGACCAAAAACCCATTCAACAGGAGCACCAGCAAACATTCGGAATAGGCTTAACGTGTGGCTATGCCCTCGAGAGAGGGACCAACTGTAGTTACAAACCATCGAACGAAATTGACCAATTTCTCCTTTTTCAATCGCTTGTCGGCAAGATTGAAACCACGGACTCCAGTTTTTGTGGCAAGCCAAAGCAAAGATGACGTTATTTTTTTGACAAGCTTCAATCATGTCATCAGCTTCCGCCAAGCTAACGCTGATTGGTTTAGTCGCATAGATTGCTTTAACACATCCTGATTCGGCTAATCCGATGACAACATCTGCTCGATCAGGTGCAGCCGTGGTCACACTGACAATATCAGGTTGTTCTTGACGCACCATGTCCATAAAATTAGTATAAAGAGAAGTTACACCCCACCTTTGTTTAAAATCGTCTAGTTGTTTCGGCCTCAGATCTGATGCTGCAACCAATTCAACTCCATTTGCTTCGATGTAGGCAGGGGCATGCGCCCAAGGATAACGGAATTGAGGTTGCCCCTGATGCTCATCGTCAATTGTGCTACCAATTCGGCCACATCCTACTACAGCTGCTCGAAAAGTCATTATAACTCCATTATTTTTTCATTGTCATCAGTATAAATTACCTAGAAAAGCACATTTAGAACATGGTTTGCTAGGACTAAGAAAATTTGTATTCATATTTGATGAATTAACTTTTTTCTTACAGTTGAAACATAAAGATAAACTGACAGGATGTTTCACTTGGTTTCCTACTCTATAGGAAAAACCTTTTAGATAAGGTGATTCGGAAAGGGTTGAGAATGTAAAATAGCCCAAAAACATCAAGAAAGTATTAATCGACAATAGAAAAACTATCGGTCTCATTAGATGACATAGCAAACATAGTGAAAAAATGATCTAAAGTATATTGTGCAGTTTAATATTGCAATTTTAAAAATCCTTCTCTGCGTCCTTCCGTACCAAAATTATCTAGCAAGTTGATGTCCCGGAATAGAGTTAATGATTATCAAACACAAAAAGACCAATACAGGGTGTACGGATATAAATAAGAATACTAGATAACTTGTTAGTGAAATCATTATATCATCATATTTGGAGAATGTATTAAAAAACAAAATCTAAAAAAATGAAGAAGAGTCTAAAAAACATGGAAATTATATGGAAAAACTATTGGATAGAAAAAAGTACTAACTAGGGTCTGATAGCCAACTTCCACCAGCCAAAATTATATTTGATGTGGGTCTCAATGGTCTATTTAACAGAGAAAATCATAAATTATTGATGTAATTGTGACAGGATTAGATTGTAGAATAATAAAATAATGATGCGACTTTGACGTATTAATATCTAAGACAAAAGGAAATCTCCAGAAGGTAAACTGGTAGATTATCTGCCGAAATACTTTGTGGAGTTTACTAACTTTACAAAATTTTTTGGTCTTGTTAGAATTCACTTCACTAGTTTGGGTTAACCAAAATCAATATTTAACAGAAATAAATTAAATTGGAAGAAAATATGTCACGCAAAAAAATTCTAATTACTGGTATGAGCGGTTTGATTGGGCAGGTGGTGGCAAGCCAACTAAAATCTACCTACGAATTAAGTGCACTCAATCGTCGTTTCGTTGAAGGTATAACGTGTCATCAAGCAGATATTGCTGATTTAGAAGCAATTCGAACCGTTTTTGAAAAGATTGATGTGGTAATCCATTTAGCTGCTGCCATTCAAGCAGACTGGAACGGTTTCTTGCAAAGCAACATTATCGGCACATATAACGTATTCGAAGCCGCTCGGCAGGCAGGGGTCAAACGTCTTATCTACGCCAGTAGTGGAGCAGTTGTTTCTGGGCACGAAAATCAGACACCTTACCGAGAAATAACAGGAGGCGAATACGAAAAAGTGCCACCAAGTTGGTCTAACCTGACACACGAATCACCCATTTGGCCACAAGGAATTTACGGCTGTACCAAGGTTTGGGGGGAAGCACTGGCCCGTCATTTTAGCGATAGTTCAGATATGTCCGTTATATGTCTGCGAATCGGTGCGGTAAACGCCAACGATCGACCTCATCAGGATCGACAATTTTCGGTATATTGTAGCCAGGAGAACATAGCGGGTATGGTTGAAGCCTGTATCCAGGCACCGGACGGTGTTAAATTCGATATTTTCTACGTTGTTTCCAATAACAAATGGAGCTATCGCGACATGGAACATGCTCACAAAGTATTAGGATATCAACCAAAGGGAAAAGCTGAAGATTATCGATAACCGAATAGATAGGACTGAAACGGTTACTATTTGGATAGTTTACATCCTAAAAATTGGTTGTACTGAATTTTATAAAAACAAGCACTTTTTATACATTAATTGTGAGTAGCCTGATCGCATTAATCAACAAAAGATATGAAATTAAAAAATTCTTCAAATAATAGACACTGAAAGTTAGATGGCAGTGATTTATTCATATCCAGAAAAGAGGGGACTGTAAACAGGCCAAGTGATTCAGATAGCAATAGATTTACTTGTTCAATTTTTACTAACTGAGCTACGACTGGCTCGGTGATTCCAACCTCTTAGTACCAACTTCGCATTAGTGTGTGAATTTTCTTCTTCAACCTGATCTTTTCCGCTATGTAATTGCACCAATACGGTTTTTCTTGTCTGGTTTGATCGGTTGGGCATTGATCCATGCAAGGTAAAATAGTGAAAAAAAATCACATCTCCAGCTTCCGCTTCAATTATAGTAGCTTCTTCCAAAGGGTATTTCTGTGCGAGGATTCTATTCTCTCCGTTACCCATCATACCCGACTGTCTACCTAAGCGATGAGAACCAGGATAAACACGTATACACCCCATATGGTCTGTTGCTTCTGTCAGATGCATAATGCCGGCAATCATTGTATCTTGAAGTGTGGGAAAATATTGCCAATCCTGATGTATAGGAAAAGCTGCCCCATCATTAGGTGGTTTTTGGAAAAGTTTAGTATGGTGTAAAACAATGTCGGAACCCAATATTTCCTCTGTAACATTCAGAAAATTTGGATCGAGTAATGCCTGTAACCAAATGGCCGAATAGGACTGGACATTATGAGTGTGATAAACGACCGAGTTAGCGTCTTCTAGCTCTCGTGTTAGTTGACTACCCCAACGTGCGTTGGTGTTTTCTTTACTGGCTAATAATTGTCGAATAATTCGATCAAACTCATCTTGCATATTATTTAATAGGCTTGCATCATAAACGCCTTTAGCTAAGTAGTAACCATTTTCATTGAACAGTGATTGTATATTGGACATTAAAAGAAATCCTATAATTTAGAGTGAATCATACAGTCTAGGCGTAAAGACACCATTTTGTGAGCTTAACCAAGTTAGGCTATAAACTGCCCAAAACTAAAAATCAGCTATGATTCTGACAATATTGAATTTTAGCCAGTGTAGTCAGTTTGGTAATTTATCGAATAAGTCTCTGAAATATAACGGAACAGGATCAATTTAAAGCAACATTTATAAAATCGGAATAAAAATATATTAAAAATTCAGAATGCCCGATTTGAAATCAATTCAGTAAGAATTAAAAGAAGTGGAGAATTAAAAACTAGCATTATGTTAGCACTGAAAAGAGGATGTCTGGGTAACGAATTCGACTCTTGGATTAGAATATAAGTTATGAATTTATCACTCAAAAAATACCACATTCAAACTGAGCGTTCACACATTTTAGCAGGGAATTTTATCATTCAGTTGTAGGTTTAATGCAAACTTAGTTACTTCCTCCATTTTCTATATTCGACATTTCTTCTATCACCAGTTCGTTGATCTTTGACATAATCTCATCCACTGCTTCGCCTTGGATAGGAAAAATCGCTTTTACTAGCTTTGATTGTTTTTTAATTATTTGTTTTCCGACAGGACTTTGATAAAAACTGATTAAGGTGTGAAGTTATTCTTCAGAATAGGCATCCGAAAAGATCGAAGTATAACTATGGTTTACCCTATCTTCTATGGCATCAAAATCAATTTCCTCTTTCAGTTTATCAATTTTATTGTTCAAACTTTCTTCCATTTTCTCAACTAATTCGGTCGGCGCCCCCTGCGATTTCATAGTTTCCACCATCTCCAATGCTGTTAAAAGACAGAAGTCAAATATAATTAGAAATTTTATGAAAAAAGAGATTAACGAAGAGAAAATAAAGAATACTAATTAGAGCACTGATAACCGGTTGTGAGTAAGAGGTTGCCAACCTAAGATTCGCTTGGCTTTGGACAATCTAATTTCCTGTTGTTGTTCGTCACCAGCAATAAAGATAGCTTCAAAACTAGGATGATTGGACGACAAGGCCGCGAGGTAGGCATTTGCCAGATCTTCTTCATCAGTCCACCAAATGTGAACCGGATTCGATTTGGGTTGAGTTCGTCGTTCCAACCACTGTCTTCTAGTAGATGGCCCAGTAATGCGTAATGCGGTAATTGCCATTTGATGTTCACGACAAAAATATTGGCACACCCTCTCTCCAAACCCTTTGGTTAACCCATAAACACTAGGATTTTTCAACGGCACCTCATCTTCTGATGGGAAATGATTTCGTGTTCGTTCATGAACAGTGAAGGTGCTAGTGTAGATCCCACGTTGGATGCCTTCTGCTTTAGCTGCGTGTAAAAACAAATGAACTCCCATAACATTGACTTGGTGGTTGGCAATAATATCCTGGTAAGTGGCCGCTGACGAAATTTCGCTAGTTGGATTTTTCATTACCATATAGATAAAGCTATTAACCCCTTTCAACGACTGTTGAATTGTTTCTGGCTCTGTCACCGAGCCCTTTATAAACTCAACCGTGGGATCATCTGGCGGAACTAAATCTAGCACTCGAATCTGATGTTCTACCTTAAGATAGGGAATAGTCATGCTGCCAACCCGTCCGGAACCACCAACTAATAAAACTCGCACTACGGCATCTCCGTGATGATGTCAATATCTAGTTCCTTTGCTATCTGGTGTAGATAAGCACTGGCTTCTGGCAGTTCATTTTCACTACTACCCTCCACGATCAATGGATAGTCCGGGTTCAAATTTTCCATCCGTCGAAGATAGGTTCTGAAATCTAATAACCCTTTACCAACTGAAGTGGTCGGTAAGTGAAGAGTATGCGAATTGGTAATAATAATGTCTTTGGCATGTCCACTAATAATGTATTCGCCCAAAATATCAAACATCTGATCAATAGCGGATCCTGTTTCAAACACAGTTTTAAGCTGAATCCAGTTAGCTGGGTCCAGATCAGATTTCACCCAAGGTGAATCCACAGCATCAAGCACCGTTTTAGTGACATATTCGTCTTCTAAAACTACGAGTTGATGGCCTTCCAAACTTAAGTAGACTTGGTTATCCTCAGCAGCTGTAGCAGATTCTTTCAGGCTCTTGATCAGTTGCTGACGGCTTGCAAGACTCCAGTTATCTGGATGTGGGTTCCAAGGCCCGGTCGAATTAAGTGAACCTGGTCCAGTATCAATGCCTCTAGCACCAAGATAACCGGCTATTTTCAGAGCTTGCTGAAGGGTACGGACTGCTTGCCTACGTTGGGTTTCATCTGGGTGGATTAGCGGTTGCCAGTAACCGGTGGCCTGATAGATTCGTAATCCATGGTCAGCCAATAAGTCACGCACACGGTAACATTTGGCTGGAGGAGTTTCAAAAGGATCGTTGTCACCAAATCGAGTAAAGACACCAGAAAAGCCAAGATCTTTAATTTTTTTTGCCATTTCCGATGTCAAGTCGTCCATATTTCGGGGCAAAAACGCACCTGACATACCTAGACGCATTAAGATCTCCATTGCGAGTTAGATTAACTCTTATCTCATGATTGACGTGATCTGTCAAGCCAGTTTTAAACCAATATAAGACTGCTGTATCAAAATGCTTGAATCAGTGTACAAATCGTGTATGCTATCTGGTAATTTTGTTAAAATGATTTGATAGCGTCAGGGCAAATTCAAAATGAGTCCAAATGTGAAAATACATATTAGCATTCAGGAAACAGGAATTAGAATTCTCAGTTCAGCATGGTATTACTCACATGAACACTTCGGTCAAAAACACGGAATTCGATAATTTTTTGAAGCACAAATCTTAGCTTAAGCAACAATATACGTGTCAGACTAGAGATGATTCATATTGGGTTTCTGGCTTGTATGACCTTAGATCAAAATCTTACAACGGAACGGAGATTTGGTAGTCATTTACCAGATTATCGAAAATGCAGGGGAAGCTGACTTGTGCAGTTTGAATTGCAATTTTTTCATTTCACCTGATCAATGGACTGAATCAACACGAGATTGAGTCGGTACGACCCATAGAACCTTTGATAGATCATAGTATGACAATGAAACATTGTACTTAGCCAGAAAAGTCTGTCGAAAGGCAGTCTTTGACGGAATCGATTATTTTCTGAAATGAGTAATACCAATAGCTGAACAACAAGTCCAGATGGCGGTTCACTTGAAATATTCACCAATACCAATTTAAAAAGAGAAAGTGAAGTGAAACCACCCAATTTTCGATGGATTTCAGAAAATTGTCAATTTAGCAGACAGCCCTTATAACAGCTTCAATTTCTGCATTGGAACCACTTCTGAATAGTTAAATGCCCCCAGTTGCCAATTCCATTATATTGTTCATCATCTCAGTCAACGACAAACTTTTCAAAAAATCTATTTCCGGAATATTCAAGGGAAATCATACAACTTTCAAGAGATTTGGCCAGATGAAGGTGATGTCGATACATATCGAGTGGTAGAGACAGTTAACCAAGTTGGCTATTAATTACATACTTATGCTGGATCAGTCTCTGCACGATTTTGACGATTTCCCCTCAAAAAAGTATTGATTGGATATTAATCAATCAGTGAATAAATAAGCTTGATATCATTAATAACGCTTCTATCGCTCATCTAGCGTATAAATTATCAATTAGTTTGTTAGTATTGTCGGACTTAAGTCGGGAATATGTTCGTCAATTGGAAAATAAGGACGCTGAAGTTTTTCATAATTTAGGTGTCGGCAAGTTGCAGGAGTTGGCCCTAGTGTATCAAGTATAAAAACGGATTTGGCAATATCACCATAAGCAAACTGGTAGTTCA
>CAYVHK010000145.1:0-305 GCA_964451145.1 uncultured bacterium
GTATCATACTCTTCAAAAGAGTCGTTTTCTCAAGCCCACTCTCTCGAGTGGGTTTTGACAAGAATTTTGTTATACCTTATCAGACGATGAGCGACCAAAAAATCGCTACATCGCATAGCGTTCACTTAATATGTATTCAGTTTTCAAAGATCAATCTGCGACGCAAACAAAAACCGATTCAGATGACATCGAATGCCAAGTTCCGGTCTTCCTTGCGAAGCGGGGGGAAGTATAACACCAGACCCATATAGTGTCAAGCAGAAATAGGATTTTTATCACACACTTATGGTGCAAACCGTGCACAA
>CAYVHK010000145.1:363-853 GCA_964451145.1 uncultured bacterium
TAAAAAAAAAACTTAAATTAGTAGACTTTTCCTCGGCCAAGAACAGGCCAAACAGCTTCGATTTTCTGATCACGGATACCATACAATGTGTCATGTAGAAAAACGGTTGAATCTCCATATCCAACTATGAAATCAAAAACCTGACCGAGTTGAATATCGGAATTAGGTCGTGTCAGATGTACAATTCCATGTTCAGCCGAGGGAAAAAAAGAACCAAAGTTAGGTAAATTAACTGCAATAGGAGGTTTGCCAGCCCAGGCCGGTAAAACTTTAAAGCCTGCATCAAAAACAAGACGTTTGGGGGTAGGCTGACTGGTAACCGAACTCCGAACAAAAAGAGAAGGTCGCGTATTCGCGCCCCAATGGCAATAGGAAGCATCACCGAAGATGGCTCCACCAGCTTGAACCTCAGGTAGATTGGCGAGTGGTGTAATTATGTTATAAGTGCCGCTTCCGCCACCACTGATAATATCTACGGTCAAATCAGCCG